>CAZKEK010000028.1:0-9590 GCA_964551805.1 uncultured Candidatus Peribacteria bacterium | reverse complement strand
TAGATAAACTTAAGGATATTCTCACTAGAGAAAAACAAAAAATTATGGAAATAAACCAAAAATATGAACAAAAAAAAGAAGAATTAACTACAAAATATACCCAAAAATGGGAAGATATGGTCTATGCCAAAAGAATGCAAGAAATCAAAAATGAAGAAGCTAAACATGAAGCTATAGACGATCAACAAGCAGATAATTTACTTAATCAACTATAATATCCATGAAAAAACTCCACCATCATTTCATTCATCATGTAAGATCGTATAGAACATTTCATTTTATGTTTTTTACGTTTGTACTTTTGCTTACTTCATTGGTACTTTATGTTTTTAGTAATAAAATTTATGCTAAAGACTTGCTTGAACAAGCGTTTGAACCAGCAATGAGCAATGAGACTATTATCAATCTTGGAGCAGGTAAAAATGCTGTAGGTAATGAAATTTTGAAGGAATGAGTGGGTGTACAAGACAATCTTGGACGCTGATGTTTTGTACAATGAGATCATATTACTGATGCATCATTAACTACACAAAAAGACGCTGTAGGATATACTTGAACGATAAAAACATTTTGTGAAAATATTTTATGAGGAAATTATGATGTTTCTGTGCTAACTACAGAAGCTCCTTTGATTGTAAGAATAGCTAAATTTTTACTGAGAATTACTATGGTACTTGCCGTAACTATGGTTATTTTCAATGGAATTATGTGGATTATAGAGTCTACAAAATGAGCTGAAGTGAAAGATGCCAAAAAAAATATAACACTAATTGTTGTTGGGCTTTTTATAGCACTTATGAGTTTAAGTATTATCAATCTTATAAGCTCATTAACGGTAAGTTCTTTATCATGAAATGATGGAACATCACTTACTCCTGCAGTAAATACTGGAAATTCTACAGGAAACACTTCACACCGTCCTTGATAGTTTTTTATTTTTCATCTCTTTATAATGATCAAAAAATTTTTTCATGCGATAATATTTACTTTTGTAGGCTTTTCTACACTTTTTTCTACCTATGCTATTGTTGTAGAAGTACCTTCTAGTCAGTGACAACAAGATGTTATGGTTACTTGACCTACACAAGTCCAAGCAGATGAATCTACATTTTTCGATACTATACAAACTGTCAATAAATATTTACGATTTTTTATCTGAGCGGTATGTATGGGAGTGTTAATATTTTGATGAATAAAATTGATCACGGCTAATGGAGATTGAGCAAAAATGAAGGAAGCAAATAAATTGCTAATGTGAGCTATCATCTGAATTTTCATAGCAATTTTTTCTTATGCAATAGTGAGAATTATTATAAATTTATTATAAGGTTGAGTTTTTAACATTTTTTTACATTACCATTTTATCAAAAAATATATTAAACTCCTTATATGGGAGTTTTTTCTTTTGCCTGTGTTTGTTTTTCCAAAAAAACATGTTATATCTTTTTTTTGATTTTTGTGTGAGAGTTATTAACAAACTAACAATATACAGGTTTTTTTGTTTTTTTATAAAACAAGCTTCTTATATACCAAAATATTGATTTTAACGTATTGTTAATAAACTTTCTTTATTATATATTATCTTTTTATTTATTAAAATATATATCTAAAAATATATATAATAAACAAGGCTGGTGATAAATTATGAATTGATTTTTTTTTGGGTATATATATATCTTCATTGTTTATTTTTTTTCTTTATGCATATGAAAGATATTTTTAAAAGAATTAGTATAAGTTTGATTTCTGGATTGTTTCTTGGATATTTAGCATATCTGTTTTTTCAAACAACAGTGATTGTCCAATCAGGATTTATTGAATATAATTCATTATATTATCTTGTTTTGGTGTTGATTTGTTTGTTTTTGTTTGTCCTTTTTGGTATCTACCCTGTGCATTTTAGAATGACAAAAGCTACCCTATTTGTTGTTGGTATAGCGCTGATTGTTATTGGAGATACCGTACTTATCAATGATGTGTCTACTCATGTCTATATTGGTGATTTGTTTAAGGTTTTGGGGGTTATTCTTACTTTGCTTGCTTGGACCAATGTTCTTGTTACTGATAAAGTAAAAAAAATACAAGCCAACAAAAAAGTTGAAGTCATTGAAGTCTAAAAATACCTATCATTTTTTTGCTTTTTTAACTATTTTGAATATACTATAGAGAGTTTATATTCTTACTTGTTCTATGGTAGAAAAGCTTCCTAATGTATCGTTAGATGGAGTTAGTGAATGAATCAATTCTCTTACTAATAAATTTTCTGATTTAAAAAAAACAGTTATAGATGATAATTTAGATAAGCTTCAGTTTTGAGGTACATTGACTGAACTTATTGGTAAAGTAAATAAAACACTTAATATAAATTTATTTGGACTGGGTACGGCAAGTTCTTTGCTTGGGGTAAAGCTTTTTGATATAGAAAAATATAAAAAAAAATGAGGTATTTGGAATGTTGTTTTCAATACATATGGTGGAGTAGAATGATTACATAAAAAATATGTAGAGGAGACATTATCTGGGTTTTTTGGTGATCAGCCAGAAAAAACTACAACACTTTCTACATTATATGCTACTTATGATAAGGAAAAACAAAATAATATTTCTTCCTGAATTACTGATCCTGATTCGTTTGCTTTTGCGTGCAATTTGTGATTGGATGAAAAGACTCCAAAAACTATGGTTGATAAACTTCCTCAAATAAAAATTTCTTATCTTACCAAAAAGATTCAAGAGGGGATACAAGGAAAAGAACAAAATTTGGATCCTAATGTCTTGGCTACGGCGGGATGTACAGTTCCCAAAAAAATTGGTCCTTCTGGGATAGAAATTATTGATACTACAAGTCCTGATTGGAAACCTGAACATATTACTGATACGGTTATCCAAAACTATTTAACTAGTCAAACTAAACAACTTTATGAAGATAGTTGATTTATAAAATATATTCAATCATCAGATCATTTTGTTTTGTCGTTGATGGGTGGATTGTTTGTGAATGGGAATACGTTCGCCGAATCTGTGTTGCTCGGAGTCAAAAAACCAGAAGAATTTGGTTGAAATATATGAGAAAAAAAAGAACATCCTATTTTTTCATGAGAACTGATAGACATGGATCAACAAAAAATACTCCAAGAACTTACTGGAATAAAAAGTCCTCTTACTCCAGAAATGGTTGTGGCTTCTGCTACTAAATTTTCTATTCCTGTATCATATATTATGGCATTTATGAAAAATGATAGTAGTTATGGTACTGCTGGTTTGTGAGCAAGAACACATAATCCTGGAAATGTAGGAAATATGGATGGAGGAATCACCAAAGATTGGAAAACCTGGGAAGCTGGTGTAGATGCAGTTGCTAGTAATCTTAGATCGAGAATAGATGCTTATCATAAAAAATATGGGAATAATTTGTTACCAACCATAAAAGAATTGGCTTCAGGTAAGAAATCTGACACGGGAGAGGTGTTTTTTGGGGTGTATATGACTGCGCCAAAATGACCAGATGTTGTACAAAATATCCAAAAAGATATGGTTTCCTCAATTGTTTAAAACTATTAATAGAAGCATTTATTTCATTATATTATCAAAAAACCTCTATTGTTGTGATAGAGGTCTTATTTTTTTTGGAAAAATTGGTGATTTATTTTAATCGTTGACTCATACTTGTTTCTTCCGCTCATTTTTTTATTTGTCCCATAAGATCACCAAAAATACTTGATATTGTTTCTCCTGTTGTTGGGTTGGTGTTTCATGTTGTTGTTTTTCCAAAATATCACTGGATATTGTTGTAATTGGTGAGGTTTTTTTGGTAGGTTGTTGGGTTTATACTATAGAGCGTATTGATGAAAAATCCAATAACTTTGTCTACTACTGGATTTAATACGATTGTTCCTCCTATTTGATTTACAAAAAACTCCTCTTTTTTTTGTTCATATTGTTTGGTAAGTTGTTCTCGAATATTGTTTTTTGTTTCCTCAATACTTTTTCCTTTGTACTTTCCTATAATTTGAAGTACTCAAGAAAGCTCTTTGGGTGTATAATATTCTACATTTCCTTGAATAATTTGCATAATTGTATTGTCTCCTGATTGTTCTAAGGTAACTGCTGATTGTGGTTGTATATTGATAAATGTTCAATTTCCGAGATCGATAAATATTTTTTCTCACTGAGATTGTATTTTGCTTGCATAACTTATTTGTGTCTTTTGACTAAGATCAATATCGCTTTCTTGTAGGTCTTTGATTGGTATTTTTTTTGTACCTAAGGCGTTTTTTATTGTTAATATACCGTCGGTATTTGCTCATTGATTGATTATTTTTGTCTTTTGTGATTGGATAAATTCTGTTATGTTAGGTATATTTTCATAGAGTGGTAATGTTCCTGTCATCAAGACAAATATACTTCCCAAAACAACAATAGCTCCCAAAATATAACGTACTCGATGGGTTATATATATCACCGACAATCATATCAACATAAGGACAAATAGCGTAATAAATTGACTACTATTTAATCCAATATTGTTTTTGAAAAACAGATCTCCTAGACAATATAGATTGATTATTATTAGTACGAATAGTATAAATTTGAAAAATTTATTGTCTCATTGAAGCATATATCCTGCTACCGCCGAGCAGAAAAAAATAGCGGTATAGAGTTGATGTGCTTGTATCCATGTTCGCATGATGCTTGGATTGCCTGCGTAAAGAAAGTAGAGATAGATTAGTCCAACAGCAACTAATCATAGAACAACCCCTCTGATAAGTTTTTTTAGCATAGGTACAGGCGATAAAGTAAAAAGCTGTTGATATATATACAAAAAACCCTCTGGTTTGCAAAGAAATGTGGTGGTATAAAAAAAGCCTTCCATAAAAAAGGTCGGCTTTAGTTTTAAAATGTCTGACTTATGGATTTAAAAGACTGGCCGTATATCAGGCGTTATTAGCATCTTCTTCAGTATCAAAACAAATAAACTCAGTTAGTTCTTCCCATTTTTTTGTTCATTTTGAATGATATATTTTATCTCAAAAATAAGTACCTCCTTTATATGCACAGTCTGACACTTCTTTTGTAGATTTTGATTTAATTATAACTGAATATGTAGCATATAATTCATCAATATAATCGTATCCAGCTCAACCAAGATAATAATCTCTTCAACTTACGCTATTCCCTTCTATAACTCAATTTATATAATACATATCACATCTAAAATCAACTTTAATATTTGGATAAAGATAATAACAATCTTCTATTTGTAAATATGGAGTATTATAGTCCCACGTGGAAAAGCTTGTTTGTTTGTAAGCAAATCACGCAGAATATGAACCATAATAAGACAGTTTTCAAGTTATTGCATTTTTTTGTTTGGTTATAACATTAAATTTTTCTCCATCTCTTTGGATATTAAAAACTAGACCATAGTCATTGTATTCCTTTTTAGGAATTGAAAGTTCTATTTCCCATTTCTGATTTCTGAGTAGATCTAATGAGGACAAATCAGTCGCACTTTCTTCGGAATTGGATACAGTATCAACTGTGTTTAATCATCATCCACAAGTTTTATCATAATAACTGGGCGAGTTATCTCCACTTGGACAATAATCTTTCACCAATGTTGGTATTGTATCATTTGTATTCGTTTCTCATCCACAAGTATGGTCGTAATAACTAGTTGAAGTATCTCCATTCGGACAATAATCTTTTGCTAATGCTGGTGTCGTATCAGTTTCTGTGTTAGTTAAATTAGAGGCATTATATAGTAATATTCAGACATCTCATCTAGTCGTTAATTTATCAAAATTGGCTGTAGAGTTTAATTTTAATCAATCCATAATTCAAAGTTCTTGTGCTTTCTCAAAATATTTTTGAGCGAAATGTCATTGGGTTTCATCTTTTTTACCGTCAATCATCCTAATAAGTACCGTTATAGCTTGGGCGTTTGTTAATGATTGAGTAGGCATAAACCTTCCGTTAGTTCATTGGAATAAGCCTAGTTGACAAGACTTCTTTATTGGGTCTTTCAAGTCAGGTCGTGCATTACTCAAATCACTGAAATTACAAGATTTTTTTGACGTGTCTGGAGTAAGTCAAAGGATTTCCGTTGCATATTGTACAAAAAATTTAGTGGCTTCATCTCTCCTTAAATTTTTCGTTGCCATAAAGCTTGTGGAATTAGTAAATCTAGTTAATCAATTATTGTTCATCCAATTTATAGCTTGATTGAGTGATGTTTCAGCAAAACTAAAAGATATAAATAATACAAAAATTAGGGCTAATAAATAAAATCTTTTCATATTTTCTGTTTTAAAAAATAAAAATGGAAAAAATTATCCTCAATAGGTAACACCATTTGTTGATTGTAAATATAAAAATTCACTATAAGAAAATCTTGTAATAATTTTATCTTCTATTAGGCTAGTAATAGAGGATAATGCAATTCCACGACCCAATAAACTAACTCCTCATATAGCAAAATTTGCAATAGAATCTGGTGAAGAAATAAATGGCATGTTTGTATCATATCTCCAATACCATACAGTTATTCATTTAGGTATAGCACCTATTGGTTGAACAACAAAAAAACCAGTTAATTTATAAAATAGTCAAATGGTGATTAAGATAATTCAAATAATAATGATTTTTTTTGTATTTATTTTCATAAATATTTTTTAAATAAATAAAAAAATGGACATATTGCTAGCCATCGTATGATCATCACTTTTGAAATAAGGGGACGACTTACGATACCTTCAGGTTTGCGACAACCAGTACACCGTCCTCATAAGAAGAGCGAATGCGTGAAAATACCGCAAATCGCCCTCTTGTTTCCTATAAGGTTTGGTTAAATATACTGATTGTCGCAGACTTAATATATATATATTATTCATTTTTACAATGAAATAAATTGTAGATTCTAATTCAGCAAACAACAAAAAACTTTGCGTTGCAAAGAAATGTTGAATATAAAAAAAACTGGTAAGTTTTACCAGTGTGTTTTTGAGGTTGGGTAAAAACTATATGATTTTAAAATCATTAATTTCTGATTTTTTCAACATTCATTCTACTTTCTTTTCGTTTTCTGGAGCGTATTCCACGAGAACAGCTTTTTCTTCTGTTTTTTGGATTTTGTTGTCGTGAAGGGTATATGATTGGGTGTAATTGATTCTTCTGATGTTGGTAGCCGCTCATGATTTGAGGAGTCCGGTTATAATTTGTTTGAGTTTTCTGCCGTCGTTTTTATAAAAAAAAATAATCATGGAGAAAATTTGTTTATAGTAAAATATGTTTCAAGGTGTTTTTTATTCTTGTGTTTCTTCTGGAGCATTATGTGTAGCAGAACTTGCATATCCTTTGGATAAAATGCTACTTAGTGTGTTTTTTATAGTAGTGAGGTTTTGGTTATATTTTGGTGGTACGTTGTATTTTGTAGTGATTTTGTCTTGGATTTCGGTGATAGCAGCTTTGAGGGTTTGTATTTTTGTAGCTGGTTCTCCTGATGTTTTGGTGTATGTACTACCAAAATTTTGATATACAGATTGTATTCTTTTTTCTATTTTTGCATAAGCAAGTGTGAATGTGTTTTCATTTCCTTCTATAAATGCTTTTTCAAGTTCTTTGAGCTCTGGAATATAAAATCATTCGTAAAGACTAGAACTTACTTTTTCGTCTTGGCTTGGATCTAAAATGAGTTTTTCGTCACTAAGCTCTGCAGATATTTTTTTGGTAACTTCGTCTTTGTTTTCTGTGATTTCAGGTGAATTTAAAAGACTAAGAAGCATTATTCCTTCTTTTTCTGCTGTCCCTGTGCTTGTTTCTTGGCTTAGTGCAAATGTTTGAGAAATGTTTTTTTCTTTGATTGCTTTGGTAAATGAATCTATATTTGCGAATGTTTTGATATCGTTGTTTTGGATAGCAACAACCTCTTGTTTTCCGATAGTTGTTGTTTTGTTTTTTTCGTTGTTTTTGCTAACTATAATGTTGGCACCGTTGTTTTGGAATATTTGGTTTTTTCCGTTTTTTATAAATTTGAAATTGAGTGGTTTGTTTTTGTCTTGTTGTTTTACGGTAATGTCGTTGATTGCGAGTTCGATCGTTTGTTTGGTTTGTTCTTTTCCTTCCATCTGGATAAAATCCCCGTAAATAAGGTTCAGTTTATAATTTTCATTGTCATTTTTTTGGATAACGAGTTTTGCTGGACCGATAATTTTGGCTTGTGTACCGCTATTTATTTGGAAAATCAACTGAGATCATTGTTTGAGGAGGATGGTATCACCATTTCCAATGTTGTTGGTTGTGGCTAAAATACCGTTGTGTTCTATAAAGAAGTTTCCTTCGGTGTCTATTACTTGTGCTATATAATCTGCTTGAGCTATATTGGTTGTGTTTGATTTTATACTAAATCGGTTGTATTCTTGGGTGTTTCCATTGAAAAAATATACACCATACGTTCCCATCATCAACACTACAAAAACCATACTATAAACAAAAGATTTTGCATACACAAAATGACCTCTCTTGAGAGAAGCTTTTTTTGTCTTTTTATATAAAATATTCTGATAAAGATCTAGCTTTTCTATATCAGTATAGCTTATGTTTTTTTGTGCGTTAAAGAATTCTTGAAGTTTCATAATCGGTATGTTTTTGTGAAATAGAGCATTCTTACACCTTCACCGATTGTTTTTGATTTCATAAACTACTTCGCTTACGCTTGTATTTTCTGTATCAAAAATCACCGGTATACGTTCGATTGAAGGAAAACTTTCAAAAAGATTTAAGTTTTCTCTTCATCTCACCTATATATACGAATAAGTAGACAATTTGTGACAATAAAGTGTCTTGTCTAGTTACTTTGGTTTGACATTTGTTTTAAAAGATATAAAATATGGGTATAGAGATATGATATCTCAGTTGAGTAGCTACTATTTTGTGTTTGTTGTTTAGATATAATTTTGCTGTTTTCTCTTGTATTTTGTGTTTTAAAGTTTATTGTTTTTTTGTAACGTATAATAGATGTTTATCTATTTACCACCTTTCTATGGATGCTCTTTTCAAGATTTTGTCTGACAGGAATCGTAGAAGAATAATCCAGCTTTTGAAGCAAAAGGAAATGACGGTCACCGACTTGTTGACACATTTTGACATTACCCAAGCTTCCTTGTCTCACCATCTCACTATCCTTAAAAGTGCAGATTTGGTCTTGGATGAAAGAAGATGACAGTTTATTTATTATTCTCTTAATCAACCAGTTTTTGAAGAAAAAGTACATATGATACTGAATTTACTGGTGTAAATTGAATGCAGAATTCAGAATTCAGAAACAAATATCAATTTAGAATTTAGAAAGTTAAAATTTCTTAAAATATTTTAGTTATTTTGATTAATTAGAAAAATGATCATTACGATGTCGGGGACAAATGGGAGTGGTACGGGTACTATTGCAAAAATATTAGCAGAAAAATTGTCATATGAACATACTTCTATCGGTGGTTTAAAAAGAAAGATTGCTAATGATATGGGATTTATTATTTGTCTGTTTGATTTTTGATGAGTAAAACTTGACAATAGAGAAAAATTTGTCTTCAAAT
>CAZKEK010000027.1:0-9793 GCA_964551805.1 uncultured Candidatus Peribacteria bacterium | reverse complement strand
AGATTTCTGAATGTGACTGGAGTTCAGACGTGTGCTCTTCCGATCTTTCCTCCATATATTACTCCAAATAATGCAGTAAAAATGAAGTATTTTTTCATGGTAATATGTTTTGTCGTTTTGTTTATTTTTTCCTCATAATAGAGGAGATAATTTTTGTAATATCCAGCTACGAGCAATTCTATAAACATAGCTAATCCTTGATTTCCTGCGCTATTTTTTAATGTCATTCCTATATAAAAATAGTGATAACATAAAGCAATAATGTTCCATAGAATAGTTCCTATGATGATTTTTTTTAAAATTTTTTTGTTCATGTTTTTTGGTGTTTTTAATTTTTTGTTTTGAACCTATCTATATACTTATATTCCAATAAAGCAAGATAAATCCAGAAAATCACTTCTTTCTTTTTGTCCCTTATCCTCCCTCGTCTCTCCTCAGATTTTGTCCTTTTCTAATCTCTTGCTTTTTTCTTTAAAATCATTATAGTAGGCGACAGTGCAGTGTTGTTTTAGTCACTTTGTTACTCTATGGTAATAAGAAATTTGAAGCAGAAAAAAATACTGAATACTCAAGTTATTATTTCATTTGTTCTTCTTTGTTTGGCTGCGTATTTCTTGATAAGAATCATTACGTGAATCGTTGGAAAGTTTACTCAACCTTCACAAAACAATATGTATACCTTATGAGCGTCACTTACCTTTTCTGGTAAGATTATTGCAGATAAACAATTTCCTAATTATACCCATTCGCTGACTACTGCTGATGGTAAAAAGATTGGACTCAAAAGCTCAACACTTAATCTCAATGCGTATGTAAATACCAAAATAGAACTTGTTGGTAGAGTCAAAAAATATTATAAAGTAACTCCTATCTTGGAAGTGGATACCCTTAAACTTCCTGACCAATGACTTATTATCAATGGAAATAAATATTTTTTTGTCAAAGATTTTATATATTTAGATTTTTCTACTCAACCGCAGTTGAGTGCTATGAAATCTTGAGCTGACGTACAGATATTGTTTGATACTACGCCTGTAGTAAGTATTGAACGTTTTGTTTGTAGTAAAATACTTAAGTCTCGTGATTGTACGTATTTGATCAATAATTATATAGATACCAACAAAGACAACTTCGAATCTTATCGAGCGTATACGTTTTATAAGCATGGAACTGGTTTTTGGGCTACGTTTGATAGCAATAAGTTTGGATATTTGTTTAAAGATATTTCTGATGATATGATTTTGGATATTTCCAATATGTTTAAAATCGTTAATACCAATTTTATTGTAGATAATAAGTTAGATAGTATAAAATCTAATTGTAAAAATGATTTTTCTCAACTTTCTAGTATAGATGCTGAATGAACATTCACGTATCATGATCCCTATAGTGTAACGCTTGGACTTCAATGATTTGATAAAAAAGCTGTTCCTGCAACGTGTAGAATTACTTTTGATATCCGAAACAATCGAAATGTTTCTGACGTACAATATAACTAATAATACATACTTTTATCGAAAAAAAACAGTAGATATGTGGTGTTCTTCTACTGTTTTTTTATATGTTATCTTTTCTGTTGTACGTTTCCCTATTATTTAACTTCCAATATTCTGATTTCTGTTCTTTCTGTATGAAGTCTCATTTTTACGGTATCTCCAGCTTTTTTTCCTTTGATAGCTATTCCCATAGGTGATTCTAGAGATATTTTGATAGAATCTTTTACGGTTTTGCAATCCTTATCAAATTCCATAGTGGTTTCTCATGAACCAACGATAGTTACATTGAAGATATCATCGTTATCCATTTTTACCGTTACTTTAGAACCATAATCTACGACTTTATCTGCTTTTCCTTTTTTTTCTTCTTTGATGATTTCTACATCGTCAATGAGGGTAGATATTTCTGATATTCTAGAGTTGATCAAGTCTTTATCTTCGAGTGCTGATTTGTATTCAAAGTTTTCTGAAAGATCTCCCATAGCTTTTGCTTCTCCAAGTCTTTCTAGCACTGCAGGAAGTTTAACTTTTTTGAGCTCATTGAGTTCTGCAACTAACTGTTCATATCCCTCTTTGGTCAGGTAATTTTTTTTCATAACTTTTTTAAAGTAGTAAGTAAAAAGTATCAAGATAGACTTAAGTATTGAGTATTGAGTACAAAGTATTGAGTATTGAGTATTGAGTACAAAGTATTGAGTACAAAGTATTGAGTACAAAGTATTGAGTATTAAGTATTGAGTACAAAGTATTGAGTACAAAGTACAAAGTATTGAGTATTACTATTTATGTCTAATTATTTTGGCTTATTTGGTTTTTCTGATTTGTCTGAAAGATGAATTTTGAAGTGTTCAAATGCGTGATTTACTACGTCTTCTATGATTTTGAATCCGCCTTCTCCTGTTGTCCAGGTAAAGAGCTCTCCATCACACATAAATTTGAAGTTTCCTTGGTATTTTCCTTGTTTGTTTTGGCTGATCATATATTCTATTCTAATCTCTGCTGTCTCTTTGTTGGTATAGATTTTTTTGAAATAGGAATCCATTTTCCCTTCAATGTTTTTTTGTACAATTGTTTTTACTAGTTCTTGATTTTCTGGACGAACATCTACAAATTGGTAGGATACTATTGGTTCTTTTGCCATTTTCTATCAAATACAAAATAAAAAGAACATACTTGTATAGTACTATAGCTAATTTGCCGAAAATTTCAATTGTATTTTTTTTGAGTTTACACCGACTGATTTAGAAATCTTTAATTTCTTCACTTCGTTTGAATTTAACGTATCTAAATTCGTCGGTATACTTTCGACCTCATGAAAATGCTCAATGCTTCGTGTTTTCATTGGGTCTCAATTATCCTAGTTTGTTTATAAAGCTTTTTTTGATGTCTGAATTTTTTTGTCCTTCTTTGATTAGTGAATAGCTTTTTCTAATGATTTCTCTAATATCCTGGTAATAAATAAGTGCCAATACTTCGCTTAGTGTACATCGTTTGTGGATACCAATATATCCTTCTGCATGTTCTATTTTGACAAATTCTGGATTGCCAATATATTCCATCAAAAAATACGTGACATCTTTATTCATTTGTCCTTTGATATTTTCTGTATTTCTGAGCTGAGTCGTCCCTAGTTGTTGCTTAAGTCTCATTTGATTGATAGGAATTCCTGTTTCTTCACTTACTTCTCTAAGTGCTGTTTTTTGGATGTCTTCGTTGCCTTGAATCTTTCCTTTGGGAGCTACTCGTTCTATTTTTCCACTCAATGCGTGTCTTTTGATCAGCAAATATCTTGGTTGTCCATCTGAAGCAATATAATAAACAATTCATCATGCACTTTGAATAATGGCAGACATATTCTTTTTTGTTAAAATAATTAAAAAAATGATGTTTAGAAAATACGTATATGATTACTGACCGAGTATTCGGTTCATAACTTTCCCTGTTTGGCGAGCAACTCGATTTTGATCGTTTTTGCTATTTTGGATAGTGGTTTCTATGTTTGTATATGACTGCTCAATGCCTTTTTGGGCTTCTGGACGATTGAGGTTGGTTATTTCTTTTTTGGTGTCGTGACTGAGTGGTGAGGTCTCTTTTTTACTTTCATTTTTGGGATGAAGAGATTTTTCTGGGGCTTCGAGTCCTTCCATTTTTTGGAGGAGTTCATCCGCTTTTTGGCGATCAGCCTCTGTTTCTTTTTTTCCAAATTCTTGTCATTTGAGGACATCTTTGTAGGTATCTACTTTTTTTTCTGGTGCAGATCAGCTACTTTTTTCTATATTGCTATTTTCTATTTTGTCTGGCATTTTTAGCTTTTATCAAGGTAAAGATTGTACTATTTTTTGTAAGATTGCGAGGTTTTTTTTGTAATTTACTCTGGTAGGACCGATAATACACAACATGCAATCATATTCTTCGATCGTAATCTTGGTATATAAACACGAAATTACGGTGTTTTGGTCTTCTATAAACGTATAATAAATTTGGTTTTTTTTCAAAATTTTGCTGTCTATAAATTTGATAACTCTTTTTTCTTCGATAAAACGAATAATACTTTTTGTCGCTTGGTATTGGTCTTGCATATCATCTCTTAGCAAATTGTTTATCCCAAGATAATAATATTCGTCGTTTCTTACAAAGCCAACAACCACTCCGTCAGCTAGGTTTCCGATGCTTTCTACCAATTGTTTTAGTCAGCTTCTTACTTTGATTACTTCTTCTTGTTTTTCTTCTTCCTGGACGACGAGATAATTTTGGATATATGCGGTCAATCCTTGTACCGTTGGAATCCTTCCCGAACTATTGTATGGCTGATACACCATTCCTGCTTTTTCTAGCTGATTGAGATATTTTCTGAGGGTAGATGGTGCATATTCAGAATCTCCCAATGAATGCAAAAATTTTGAACCAACGGGTTCTCCTTTGTTGATATAGTTGTCGATAACTACATCGAGGAGTGCTAGGAGTTTTTGATCAAAATCAGTCATAGGGAAATTTTACTAGCTATTGTGTAAAATTCTTTGTTTTTTGTTAGGGTAACTATAGTTTTTTGGTTGAGATTCTCAAGAGCTTTTCATGGGAAAATGGGACGCGGGCAAATCCACCCCGACCCTCCTTTATCCCCTCCGAGGACAAGTCAAGGAGGGAGCCAATAGATATTCCTCCCTTGATCCCGCAGTTTCATGCGGGACAGGTGCCGGGAGGTTAGGAGGGATTTGTTAAAAAAAATAAAAAAAACCTCTTTTCGAGGCTTGATTATTTATTGTTTGTTTGTTTTTTAATTTGGGATGTATAAATCCGTTGTCGCCAAGTGTCCTGTATTTACGAGTTGTTTCTGCCAAAGCATTCTGTTGATAGACATTCTTGTAGGAGAGGCGTTGCAAAATTCGTCAGCGGTTAATACGAGAAATCATTTGATTCCCTGCATAACATAGGTCAGATTAAAATCATTTTCCCATATTTTTTGGTGGATTTTGTGTTCTCCGATTTTTTCTATTCCTTTGCTAGATGCATAATACAAAACATCATGCTCTCCGATTACGATATCGGGGTTTTTTTTGTATTCCAATTCGTGGATTTGACTGGTGTTTTGCTGATCAAGACAAATAAGATATTCTTTGAGCGCTTCTACGTTTTGGAGAATATTTTTGATTTTGTAATAATGCAAATATTTCAAAAATTCCTCTACTTCTTGTTTGAGATATCCTGCGATATCCAACGTAGTGATTTCCTCCATAATATGGTTACTAATGATATCTTTTTTGCTGTCTGCCATCTGTAGATCGTTATAAAGAAGAAATAAAATATTTATTTGATAACGTGGACTTTGATTGCGTGTTTTTCTTTGAGATAATTTAAAAGATGAATATCATGAGTTATCAAAAAGATCGTATTTCCTCATTTGTTGGCTTCGACGAGAATATCTGCTACTATTTGTGTATTTTCTCGGTCGAGATTTCCTGTTGGCTCATCAGCGATGATAAATTCAGGATCATGAATCAATGCTCTTGCTAGCGATACTCTTTGTTTTTCTCAGGCACTGAGCAATTTTACTTGTTTGTCTAAGAGATGTTTTATGTTGATTTTTTGAAGTACTTGTTTGAGCTTGGATTCTATGACCGTTTCTCCAAGTTCGTACAGATGAAGCGGATATACAATATTTTCTCTTACGGTAATATCTTCTAATAATTGATAATCTTGGAAGATAATTCCCAATCTTTTTCTCAAAATTTGGATTTCATCTGATGATAATGTTGAGATATCTTGACCATCATAGAAAATGCTTTTTTCTGGGGGAGTGAGCTTCCCGGTGATAAATTTAACTAAGGTAGTTTTTCCACATCCAGAATGTCCGGTAAGCACAAAAAAATCATTTTTTTGTAATGATAGATTGAGGTTGGCAAACAATGGTGTTGGATTGTCTTGATATCCTCGGCTGAGGTCTTTGACTTCTATTAAGCTCATTTTTTTTGTAGAGAGAATAAAGTATAAAGTAGAGAGTATAAAGTATAAAGTACAGAGTAGAGAGTATAAATACTCATGTCTCAATACTTATGTCTCAATTACTAAGTTTTAAGCTTGCCTCGTCTAAATAGCTATAGTTCACTTCAGTGATTCTATCACTGTTCACTGTTCACTATTTGCTTATAATTAAGTATAGTCTCAAAACTTTTATATTGCAAAATAAATGCATTCTGTTTATTTCTTTAGATTGACAAAATAGACAAAATTGATGAAATCGATGAATGTAGCGCAATATTTGTTTCGTTTGGGAGAGAAATTGCTAAAAAATGGTTGAAAGCTTGTGTGATTTTCTTATTATTCTGCGAGTAAATTGGATGTATACTATTTTATATTTCTTAGTTAGGAGTTATGTTAGAATTGAAACATGCATTATGAGAATTGGAGAAGGTCTCTGATATGGATCAGTTAGAAAATTTTTTTCAAATATATTTGTGAAAAAAGGGATTGCTCAATGAAGAATTTAAAGTGATGATTGATTTGGATCCTGAAGCGAAAAAAGAAAGAGGAGCTAAACTTTCTGAAATAAAGACAACATTGACAGCTGCGTATGAAGCAAAAGAAGCTACCTTTAAGCTAGCACAAATCAATGCACAGCTTGAAAAAGATCTTGTCGATATTAGTTTGGATATCCCTAGTGAACAAGGTACCTATTCACTTTTGGCGACGATTAGAAGAGACGCGGAAGAAATCTGTAAGTCTATGGGATTTGTGATGGAATATGGGACAGAAGTGGTTACCAAATTTGAAAATTTTGAGGCAGTAAATATTCCTTTGACGCATCCTGCCACAGAAATGCATGATACTATCTATCTCAATGACAAAGATGCCAAAGGTGAGAATTTGATTTTGAGAACGCATACCTCATCTATGCAAAACTTTTTAATAAAAAAATACGGACTTCCGCTCAAGGCGGTTGTTCCAGGGAGAACCTATAGATTTGAAAATATGGATGCTTCGCATGATGTTATGTTCTACCAAATGGAAGGAATCGTTATCGACAAAAATATTAGTGTAGCGCATTTCAAAGAAATGATAACTAAATTGTTGTCTGCGTTGTTGCACAAAAATGTGGAAACAAGAATGAGACCTGGATATTTCCCTTTTGTGGAGCCAGGATTCGAAATCGATGTAAGATATGAAGTCTACAATAAAGAAACCGGAAAAAAAGAACTTTCCAACTGGATGGAAATCCTTGGAGCGGGAATGATTCATCCTAACGTACTCAAAGAAGCTGGTGTAGATTCTACAGAGCGATCAGGATTTGCGTTTGGAATCGGTATTAGTAGATTGGCTGCCGTTCGTTATGGTATCAAAGATATTAGATATTTTACCAATGGTGATTTGAGATTTGCAAAATCATTTTCTTAAATCAACTAACAACTAATAGTGAACAACTAACAATTTCGGAAAACAAGAATGGCTCTCGGTGACGGGAGTTTTTTTTGAAAATTTTAATTTTTTTTAATTATAAAAAAAGGAGCGATAAATATAAAACCTTCGCTCCTTTAAATGTTTCAGATAATTACCTTCTTAAGTATGGAATATCCATGACTACTGCACTATTAACCGTCTTTGCAACTTTAAAAAGTTTTTCAATAAAGTCTTCAAAAGCTACTTTATGGAGCTGGTATTCTGCATCGTTACCTTCTGAACTACACATGTTTATCCAATAATCTTCAAATAATCCAAAGATAGTGGGATTAATATTTGCTCCATGGTAGTTCATTTCCGAAAATTCTTTTCTTTTTTCGGCAACCATGTTTGATGTTTTTTTTACATGTTCAGTAGGTAAAAAAATTTCCCTAATATGTGCTCCGTATAGCAAACCAGCATTTTGAATACTTATACATTTATTACTATTCCCACAATTTCTTACCTCACTTTTTACTTCACATTCCACATATTCATAGAAAATGGTTTCACCGATTTCTAATTTTGTTGCTTCTTCTAAATTCATAATTTAAATATTTAATTGTTATTGATTGTGTTTTTTTTTGTTGTTATATATTTTTCCCACAAAAAGTCAACTCAACGCAAAAATAAGAATTGCTCTCGGTGACGGGAGTTTTTTTTGAAAGACTTGAATTTACCCATCGAATATATATATATTAATTAAAAATGTAAACATAAATCTAAATTTAAAAACAAAAAGTATGAATTCAAAACCAATTGACCTTCAAGAACGCGTTCTTCTTCGTATCAGAAAAGAACTTGAATCCCTCAAAAAAGAAGAAACAGAAGCTCGGAGATTGTGGACGTTAGGGTACAAAAAGTACATGTCTGCAACCAAACAATTAACTAGTCGTAAAAAAAAGGGACTTACGACTGATGTGGTAAAAGATGGAATTACCAACAAAACCGTCCAAACGTTTTGGGAAACTGTTGAAGGTTGGGAAGAAAAATCGCAAGATCTTACCAAAAAAAGAGATGATGCTCGTTTTGATATGGAAAAGAAAAAAGAACAAATTTTGCAAGAAGAAGAAAGTTTACAAAATTTGCTTCATCAAGAACAAATCCAATTACAGCAAATGGATTCTATCGTTGATATGGTATATTTACTCAATGGTGGAGTTGTTGCTGCTTTGGAAAATATGGATCGTGTGCTTTCTTCCGAAATATTCCCGCTTTTGCATGAAAAAGGTACGCAAAAGACGATTGAAAACAGTCAGTCAACTCGTCGGTTGGTTATTATGACCAACAGTATCAATATTATGGATATTTCCAAAGTGGAAGAAGCAAAAGAATATATTGATGCTTTTTTTGTAAGAATACGTCCTAATGTACCTGAACCTTCTGATGTATCTCAAGATGATATGGTTATCATGCTTTCTGCTTTGCTTAAAGAACTTCTCGTTATCAAAGTAAAGATAAAAGCTGGTCCTAGTTTGTCTAGATTTTTATCGCTGGAATTCAATCAGGAAAAATTTCCTGAACTGTATAAAGCTCAAAAATTGCTTGCAGGTGCTACCAATTATTCTCGTTCTGGTTTATACGTTCGTTTATTTGAACGGAAAACAAAAGACGATACTTGGCAACCAGTTCGTCAATCGTAATAAATTAGTTATAATATTTATAAAACTCGTGGTTTTTGCCACGAGTTTTTCTGTTGTTTTGTTTTTAATAACTACCAAAGTCTATTGCATTAACTTCTTCTGTTCTGGCTTGTCAATTAATTACTGGATTCAATGTTATATTGAAAGTTGAATATTTTGTATGTATATAATCTCCTTCCCTAACTTTTGATGTGATAAAATCAAAACTTTCTTCAAAAGCCTCATAACTAGAATTGTTTGCAAATGCTTTAATCTCATTATCCCAATTATTTCCAAGATTGAAAAACAATTTGTAATTTCCATCGCTAATATTGTTTATGTTATAAGTGTTGTTTGCTCTTATATATACTGTAAAAATAGATTTGTTTGATGCTAAATCTACCAGCTTAGCAATTGCATCATAGCTCGTTCCATTATCTATTAATAACTCTCCTAATCCTTTTAAATAAAAATAATTTTTTGATAATATTTTGCCATTTGATAATGGAATGTAATTTTTAATTTTTTCCTGCGATGGAGAAGTGCTATTTTGTAAATCTACTCAATTGTTATTGCTTGGAATGACTGAAATTGGATTTACTGGCGTATTTATGATTATTTTCTTTTGGTTGCTGACTAGCATAATTAAAAGTATCAAAACAATAATTGGGATATATTTCTTAAATTTATTGGCATAATTAAAGAAAATGGGTGGCTAAAATAGGCAGAAACAGTAGAAGAGAA
>CAZKEK010000026.1:0-9993 GCA_964551805.1 uncultured Candidatus Peribacteria bacterium | reverse complement strand
GTATCCTCGTGATAATTGGGGATCATAGAAAAATGGAACCTTTGGAAAAATGAGAAAAAGAGGCTCTGGGTGAGCTTTGGTATACGAGATGAATCGCAACTATTGTAGGAAAAGATATTACTCCATGAACTATAAACAACAACATTATTCAACAGACCGATTTCTTTTATGGACTCAAACAACGCTTCGGGAAATGACTTGTCACGGTTTCCAAATTATTCAACGACGTATTTTCTTCCAATAAAAAAAGAGATCGATGAATCACCTATTGTCATTATTTTCAGAACAATAATAAATATAGTATCTATGGATGAGTCATTACTCCCAACAAAATATTTAATGACCTTTCTGATATTACCGTAACTCATCCAGCTATTCATCAATATCTTTCTTCTTATGTTTCCTTTGAACAATGATCATGAACCGTTCTTTCTGGAAAAAGTGATATGGTAGTTATAGCTCATCAGTGATCGCCACTTCAAACAACAGAAAACTCATTGAAAGGATTTTTGTTGGCTAAAAAACATGGGGCGGTTGGTATAGAATTTGATGTATCCCAAACCAAAGACAAAAAAAATGTTGTCATCCATGGTGATCGTATGTGGGCAACCGTGTGTGGAAAAAAATATGTAGTCGGACAACACACCTTGGCAGAGCTCCAAAAAAAATGTCCGCTCAAAAACGGCGAACCGCTCCGTACCTTGGAACAAATGCTTACTCCTCTCAAATGATTGTTTACCTACTATTTTATAGAAATAAAAGTATGGGACACAAAAAATGCGGTACAGCAAACTATAGATGCCATACAAACCGTTCAAAAGCTATGAATGCAAGATAAAGTTATTTTTACAAGTTATGATAAAGAAGCTACCTATGTCTTATGATCATACAAAAATATTACTGCTGGACGAGACACCTTTACGCTTACGGAATTGAATTTCTTACCCAATATGAATCACCAATACTATCTTATGCCACAAGATTTGATAAAAGATACCACCCCAAAAGAAGCACAAGATATAAGAAAAAATCTTGTTGTCTACACAATCAATACTACTGGTGAATTAGAAAAGCTCTATAATGAATGAGTCCGTATGGTTATGACTGACAACGTACCGTTGATTAAATGACGAGCAGATAGTCATCTGAATAAATAAAAAAATCCCCACGACGGGGATTTTTTTGTAGTTGAATTATTATTTAGTTTACATCAAAATATATACTCTTATAATTACTTTCATTAACCACTAATTCTGGAGTAGAATTATTATTGGCAGGCAAAAAAGTACAATTGATATGATAATTTTTTTCTGGAGCTGGAAAAAGATATTGAGTAGGATCATATGTATTAGTGAGTTCAATATCTCGTGATTCATTTTGTCACAATGTTCCTCATGTTATTTGTTTGTTTATAAACTGAGTATTGTTTCAACAACTAATTATCACTCTGTTGTTAGATGCAAATTTCATAGTCGATCAAATATTTTTTACATTCATTATTAAATGAACATATTCATCATTAGCTTTTGGTACAGAATATGCTGGATCCAAAATTAACGATGTAATTACAAAATCTGGTCATGTAGCAATATTTTGCATTGATATCGAAAAACTTTTGGTATTATTGTTTTCATTACTTTCATATACGGTTGATGATTGTAGACTTACATTACAATTTATGGTATAATTATTTTTTGCATCAGCGAACATATCTGGATATGTTCATGGAAGATTGGTTAATCATTCGATAGTCATACTTTGATTTGCTCATAATGTACCATTAGTTATTTCTTTTTTTATAGCAGAGCCACAACTAAGTATCATTTTGTTGGTAGAAGAAAACGTTATCGATCCTCAGATATTTTTTATTGTAGCTTTGATATATGGAGCTTGATCTCATACTTTAGGTGATGGATAGGTCGCATCTAAGGACAAGGAATTTATTACAAGATCTGGTTTTATTGGTGTCTCTAATATACTTGAGGATCAAATCTTTACGGCAACGGTATTTGATTTATATTGTTTGCCATTATTATATATGACAATATAGAAATAACCTAATCATTCTTTTTTTGCATCACAGCTAATGGTTCGTTCATTATCAGTGCTAGCATCATTGATTACACAGGAATTATTGTCAATGAATGTCTGGTCGGAGAAAAATGCTCTAGCATACTCTCTAGCTCCAGGCGACTCTCCACCATAATAATAATTCATTCACTCCAAATTTTTTGGCATTCCACTTATTGTGAAAGTATCTCATACGTTTATTGATATAAACGAGCTACTTGGTACATTATTTGAAGATGCGAGTAATCTTACCAAAGGAGTGGTTATGTTTGCTTTTGTGGTTTCAATGGCATATGTATCTACACCTGGCAAGAGCCCTGCTCTATATAATAAAATTCATAATGTTCATCTGCTTATTATTGCGCTCTTATTGCTAAGATTGAGTCCATCTAATAATCAGAACTCTTTTGCTCTTACATAATAAGCATCCGCCCGATTTTTTCCTGATTCATCTTTTTTTCCTTCGATCATTCTAATAATTATTGCTACTGCTTGTGCATTAGTTAATGATGATTTTGGATAAAATTTTCCATAATTTCCAAGAATATATCATCTTGAACATGAGTCTAAAACTTCTGTTTTCATGCTATTACTAGCATCTAAATCACTAAAACCCATACAACTACTGCTCGTCGATATATTAGGTCTTTGTAAAATATTTTTGGCAAATACAGAAAAAAACTTAGATGCTTCATCTCTTCTGATAGTGTTGTTTGATTTAAACGTAGTTGCATTTGTGTATTTTGTAAGTCCATTTTGATATAACCAAGAGACTGCTGTATCCACATCACCAGATCAATGAATATACAATGGCATACCTATAGACAACAATAAGACAGCCAAAACAATTGTTTTTTTTGTTTGCATGGAAATATATATTTATAAATTAAAAAATAACGAATTATTTCATTCTTATTGTTTCTATTTTTTTTATTGCTTCATTTGTTTTGTCTTCATCTGTACTATATACATCATTAAATATTTGCATGAGAATCTCTATATTTTTATGAGTTGGTTTTTTATTAATAATTTTTTCAATAAACAATTCCATCCCATTATTTGACTGATAGGCAATCAAATCATTTACGGTGCATCGTCATTTATTAATCATTTTGAGAAGCAATGATCATATATTTGCATAATAAACATTTGGTACACTATATTCTTTATTATACGTAGTTGCACATGCCTCAGCAGCTGCATCTTCAAATAAACCAAATTGGGTTTTTTCTTTTCATTTTTGAACAACAACAGAAAGCCCATGATATCATATCACTGTATATCAATCTTTTAATTGATATGGTTGAATATATGTTATTGTGTCTGGTTTTATAGTATGGAACAATTCGTGTATTATTGTATTTTTGAGTGCAATATCATTGGAAATATCTTTTTCATTGAGATAAATACAATGCGGTTTTGCGTGAGCTAATGTTGTTGTATTTCCTTTGTTTGCTATATCACTAAACCCAATAGTTAGTGTTTTCATATCACAAGAATATTGAGAAAAGTAGCCATTCACCACACTTTCTATATTTTGTTGTTGTGCATAAGACAAAGAAATATCATAAATAATTTTTGGTGGTGTTTGTTTAATAGTATTTTTTTGAAAAACCGTGTCTCTGAGTGCATTTTTTGTATCATGAGAAATATTACTACAAGACGATCATAATATTCACAATGTGATGGGAATTAATATTTTGTTTTTCATTGATGTTTTTTTATGGTAAAATAATCTGATATAATTTGTGATACCTATCTTCACGCACGAGCTTGAAACATTTTCCTCATGAAATATCTTCGATTCTAAATAATTTAGATTCTCGCATATAAAGTGGTCTGTGAAGGTCTTTATATATCTGAAACATATCGCATTTTATTTTTCCATTTGCAGGCCATCGCTGATTTCGTTGTGCGTGTGTCCATTTATTCATATCAGAAAGTCATGGAGTTATTCGATCTCTATTGGCGTATCCGACAATCCATGGAGAGAGATAACTATCAGTCCCAACTACGATTCCGTTCGTAGAAATAATATCTTGTAAGGTGGTTATACTCGTCAATTCTCCTGGAGTAATCAATGGTGTGTTGTTGCTTGATACATATCCAATATAATACATCATCTGCAAAAATGTTCCAAGATAGAGTAAACTTCGCAGTCGTCGTTTTTTTTGTTTGATGATAAAATAAATCGTATATCACGTCATGAGTACCATAAATACATCGAGAAACAATTCACTTCTCTTGGCATTGAGGAGCCCAAATGATGTCCAGCATATTCCTATCACGAGACCAGAAAAAAGTAAATCATAGTCCTTATTTTTTATTTTGAGATAGAGTCCATAGAGTGTTGGGATGATCAGAAACATCGTGAATCGTCGGAATTCTTTGAGAGAAAAAAAGTCACCTTGAATACCTGCACCTCAAACAGTCGTCACCAATGGTTGGAAAAAATCTGTGATCAATCTAGGAAATAATGGTCCGTACAAAGAAATTCATACTACCCCAGAAATCATCCAGATTAAAATAAATTTGGAATTAATTTTTTTGGTTGTGATGAATTGGAGGAGAATATAGAGAAAACTCGTCGCACCCAAAAATATTGTTGTCGTCCTATGAAGCAGCACCAAACAGATAAGAAATGGAATAGATGTCAGATATTTTTTGTGATGTCGAAGATAAAGTAAGAGTAAAATAAAATCGATACCGATGATCTGTTTGTAGTAACATAACGCGAATGCGTGGTACTGAATAATAGATGTCCAAAACAACATCATAGCGAATAATGCTGCTCGCTTACTATATTTCCTGATATTTAAAAAAACAAGAAATCATCCGAGCATACTCAAAAATCATAATCAGAAGGTCAAAAATATATCGATCGATATTCAAAGTTTTGCTACTACGACACTGAGAATACCTCGTAATGGTTCATGCATAATTCGGTAAGGAACCGTCTGACCAAAATGGAATCGTGGCGCTAAATGCAAGTAAGCCGTATAAATTCCTCTATATACTCCTGGATCATATCCCAATGGAATCATACTCGAAAAATAGGGAAATATTCTGTATAGTGCACAAGCAATAGCTCATGTAAGAAAGGTATATATGAGAAATTTTTGTCGCTTAGAAATTTTCATGATACGATGAGAAATAAATATTTTCATCCTATAAAAATCAACTAATAAAACAATATCATTTTTTTGACAAATTTAATAAAATGTTTATAATGTTATTGTTAACTTTTTATTTTTAACCAGCAATCTAAATGAATTTCAAAACTTTTATACAAAAAGTAAAAACAGATTTTCCTTTCAGGAAAAAGGTTTTGCTTATCTGAGGTAGTAGTCTAGTAGTACTCCTCGCTCTTGTATTTGTTGTACAAGATACCAACATGGCTGCATCTGTCATGAATATATCTAAACAAGATATATCTAGACAACAACCTAAACAATTGGATACTTGTAGCGATACTGATGGAGGAAAAAATCATGGAGTTTTTTGAAGAATCTATACGGTCATCAATTGATATGCTCGTGAAGAAGCAGACACTTGTAATGCTAATGGGACACTCAGAGAATGGTTTTGTGGTAATCCATGAGAAGCTGCAGGACTTTTGAGATCAGAAAATTATGTAAACTGTCCTAATGGATGTAACTATTGAGCATGTTCACCACAACCAGTAGTAGATTGTACTACTTCAGAAAATATTTTTGCGTGTAATTTATGACTTGCAAGTTGTCCTCCTTCATGTACAGGAACTGTGAATTGTACTACTCCAGAAAATGTTTTGGCGTGTGACTTATGATTAGCAAGTTGTCCTCCTTCATGTACAGGAACATCATGATATGGATACGGATATGGATACAATCGAAATGGAGGAAACTATTGATATGGATACGGATATGGATACAAAAAAATCGATCCTAAAACCAACAAACCTTGGATGTATCTTCTTGTTCCTTTCAAAACTTATACTAAAGCAGTATACGATAGTGTAGTCAGCAAGCTCTGATTCCAAATGGTAAAATCATATAACAAAAAAGAATTCAAAGCTCCCGCTACTAAATAAATCTTCATTACTAAAGTAAAAAAAATCCCCACGACGGGGATTTTTTTTCAACCTGAGTCTTTAGACGTAGGGAATCAATTAGTATTGTTCGCACTTCACGATATAATAATTTGCTTCATGGTCACATGATGGACATTTTGCGGGTGGTGTTTTTCCTTTGTGTACATATCCACATTTGGTACACATCCATTCGATATCTTCAGCTTTTGCTGCTAAAGTACCTGCAGCCAATTGGTCACGAACTGCCTGATATCTTGCTTCATGATGTTCTTCTGCGTGAGAGATGGCGAGTATTCTTGCAGCGACTTCTGGCAATCATTCTTCTTCTGCGATTTTAGCAAATTCAGGATAGAGATCCTGATTTTCATGATGTTCCCCATCGATAGCATATTGAAGATTTTCTAGTGTAGTTCACATTTTGACAAATGCTCCGGTATCGATCATTACTTCGTCCATATCTTCTCCTAATTTTGATTTTACCAACTGAATCATTTTAAAAAACCATTCTGCATGTTCTCTTTCTTGTTCTGCTGTTTGTAGAAAAATATCTGAAATTTGGAGATATCATTCTTTCCTCGCGATACTTGCGTAGATAGTGTAGCGATTCCTTGCTTGGGATTCTCCCACGAACGCCTTAGTCAGATTTTCTAATGTTTTTCTCATAGGGATTTCATTAAAAAAATAAAAGATTATTACTATTAGTAATATTTTAATTATCCATGTTTTTTGTAGAATACGAATGTGGGTTTCGTTTTCAATCTTAAGATACTATTGAAATTATCTTTTTCTCTTGAAATATTTGTGTGCTTCACGAATAAGCAAAAATACTATTCATGATGCTACAGGGAACATTCGATCTACCAAACGCATTGCTCCAAATCAGAAATACTGACTAATCCATGGATTGTAAATTAACAATCACAAACATCCTAGAGAGATGGAAAATGCGAATAATAATCTTTTGTTGGACCAAAGATATTTTGTAAAAACAGACTTTTCTCCTGCTCTACGCGAAAGAATATTTGCAAACTGGCAAAACAATACACTCGTGTAGGTGACGGTTGTTGCTACAGCATAATAGAGACTCTGGGTATCAATAGCTGTCAATATATGTCCATTGCTTACGAGATACACTATATAACTAATAAATCATAATCATCACATTAGCAATCATGACCAAATCAAATCTATAATCATAGGCTTATTGATAACATGTTCGTTAATATTTCTTGGTCACTGTGTCATCACATCTTTTTGTGGTGGATCTCGTGTCAACGCGGTCAGTGGAAACATTTCACCGATCAAATCTATAGCTAAAATCTGTACCGCTGTGATTGCCATAGGCAAACCAAAAATCGCTCTGCATACCAATCATGGCAAGACCGCAAACAATTCTCCTCCATTGGAAGTAATACAGGAAAGAATTGTTTTTTTGAGATTTTGGAAAATACTTCTTCCTTCTCTAATTGCATACACCAAGGTATGAAAACTATCATCTAGCAATACAATTTCTGACGATTCTTTGGCAACATCCGTTCCTATTTTCCCCATAGCTACTCAAATATCTGCCTTCTTGAGTGCGGGCGCATCATTGATACCATCACCCGTCACCGCAACTACGTAATTATTTTTTTTGAGTAAGGTTACTATTCTCAGTTTATCTTCTGGCGATGTACGGGAAAAGATAATAGATCATGGTTGTTCTAATTGTTGAACTACATCGATATCTGTCATATCTTTGAGCTGATTTCCTGTAATCATAATTACTGCTTCTTTGGCTGTTTCCAATCCTACATGTTTTGCGATAGCTTCTGCGGTCACACCATAATCTCCTGTTATCATCACTATTTTTATTTTTGCTTCATGGGCTGATATGATTGCTGCAGCTACTTCCTCTCTTGGCGGATCAATAATACTTACACATCCTAAAAGAATCAATCACTGTTCTGCTTCTTGCCAGCTCATTTTTTCTTGATATGCTTCTATTGGTTTGTACGCAAATGCAAGATTTCTCATGGCTTGTGCTGATTGATTTTCTACATAATTTTGGAATGCTAGCGTGTCTTTTTGAGTAATTGGTCTTATATTATTGCCATCAAAAATTTGTGTACAATGAGCAATAATTTCTGATGGTGCTCCTTTGACATACAAGAAACGTTCACCTTCTCTCATACGCATACTGGACATCATTTTTCTTACAGAATCAAATCCAAACTGATGCTCTTCATGATAACGTATATCTAAGGTTTCTGTGTCTATATGTACTTTTTGTGCTAGACTTATCAATGCAGCTTCTGTTGGATCACCTATAGCATATCGTACGGAATGATCTTCATCAGGAGGGTTTACTTTGGCGTTGGATGCCAAATATAACGCAGAAAAAAAATGATCCCGTTGTTTGATGTCCGAGGAAGAAATACTTTTTCCTGTTTTTTGTTCTTGTACTATTCCTACAGGTTGATATCCATCACCCGTGACTTCATAGTTTTTTTTGTTTCCTAGCCATATATTTTTTACGGTCATTTCATTTTTTGTGAGCGTTCCCGTTTTGTCTGTACAAATAACGCTCACGCATCATAATGTTTCTACCGATGATAACTGTTTGACCAATGCTCTGTTTTTTGCTAATCTTCCTGCTGCCAAAGATAGTGCTATACTTACTTGTGCTGGTAATCACTCTGGTATCATAGCAGCAGATACTCCTACAGCAAAAATAAATGCTTCTTTGACACTAAAATGAGCAAGCAAAGATACTACTATTAATATTCCTGCCAAAATTAATGTTCCTATAGTTAGTTTTTTGGCTACATCTGCCATCTCTTTTTGGAGAGGACTTGTATTTTCTTCCTGAGACTGAGAGAGATTAGCTATTCTTCACAATTCCGTATCCATTCCTATGGCAAACACAACACACCACGCATTTCCTGTAGCGACCGTTGTTCCCATCCAGAGACAATTATTTCTTTCTGAAACTAGCACATCTCCTGCAATTTCATGAGTAAATTTATTGACAGGATTGGATTCTCCCGTCAGAGAAAAATCATTTGATTGTAATTCAGATTCTTGAAGTATCCTCACATCCGCAGGTACACTATCTCACTCTTCTATATAGATAATATCTCAAGGTACCAAATTTTCTGCTTTTTCTTCTATAAGTTTTCCATTTCTTTTGACTTTGGCGATAGGAAAGAGCATTTTTTTGAGGGATTCCATTATTTTTTCTGCTTTTGCTTCTTGCAAATAGCCGATAATGACATTGATAACGACTATAGTTCATAAAATAGTTGCCCCTCTATAATCTTGTAAGTAGAAAGATATAGCTGCACTTACTAATAATAGGATAATCAATACTTGTTTTAATTGAGAAAATATTTTCAAAAATAAAGACTTTCCTCAGATTTTTTTGAGCGTATTCTTTCCATAAATTTGTTGTCTCTTTCCCATATCGACGGAACTCACCCCTTCGAATGAGGTTTGTAATGCAGCCAAAACAAGGTTGGGAGAAAGTTTATAATAATCTTCTTTTGTTTGTGTCATAGTTATATACATCAGAACATGAAAGGGAGTACATCCTATAGGTAGGAGGAAATATCCATTGATTATACTCAGAATCTGTATTTTTGTCAAATTATAGAAAGAAAAGTAGATGGGGTGAGAAGATATTTAGGTTGATTTTTTGAAGAGAAACTTTATTCTTTTTTGGTGAACTATTTATCCCTTATATATAGTAGTATGAAAAAACTTATGTTGTTATGAATTTTTGCGTCGTTATTTTTTGCTGGATGTGCCCAACAAGCACCTACAAAAAACCTTGATGCTTTTGCTCAATGTCTCACGGACAAAGGAGCTAT
>CAZKEK010000025.1:0-10217 GCA_964551805.1 uncultured Candidatus Peribacteria bacterium | reverse complement strand
TAGGTTGATAGATGAATTTCTTGGAAAATAGCCACACAAAAAGTTCTATTATGCCGAGTTTTTTAACTATGAATTTTGTAATTTAATTTTTTTTATTTTCTTTCAGAAGTTTTTACTAATCTAATAATACCATATCCGATTATTAAAATTCCTACAGCTATATTCAATATTTGTATGATGATTGATGGTATCGTTCCTTTGAATAATCAAAATACAAGGACTGCTCAGCTTGTAAATATAAGTGTAGATAATCCTACTCCGAAACCAAAAGAATACAGATTTTTTTTGGTGTAATTGTATTCTATTGCTTTTGCTGAGAACAAACCAGTGAAGAACACGATTGACATTGGATTGGAAATTGCGAGTAAGAAAACAGAAGTGAAACTTGATACTAGATTTGCTGATCCATGAACAGTCGTAGAAATTCAACTACCTATCACTCCTTTAATAATAATTCCTCAAAAAATAATCAAAACAATTGGGCTAATTATCACGAATATTTTTTTTATTTTTTTATTTTCAAACAACTTTCCAATACCAAATGTAGCAAGAGCAATATATATATAACTAACCATTGTTAGTGCTAAAGCACCTATTAAACCATCGAGAATAGTTTTTTGGAGAGCAAGGTTTATGATAAAAAAGAAAAGTGGACCAATTGCTAAATTGATGATAAGTCCTGTAAATATCCCATTTTTTAAGACTAAAAAAGTTTTTTTCATTAAATGTTTCGCAAAATAAATTAATTTTTTTTTAAATCTTTCTTTTAAATAATTGTTTGTTCTTTAGAAAAATCTTGTTTTATTTCTTTTTTATTTTGGATTTTACTGCCAAAAGCGGTAAAACTTAGATATGAATTAGCTTACTATAAGAAACTTTTTGACTTTTTCAATTGTAAAAAAAGCCGGCATAAAACCGACTTAATACTTACAATAGCATTGGATCTTAGATGGATTTATTCAGCTGCATACCATTGGATGGTAGCTTGTGCTTGTAATGATAATTGTGCATCATCACCATTGCTGATTTCTAATATGTATAAATACATTCCAGTTTTTCTAAGGAAAAACTTTTTAAGTATGCGCTTGAATGGACCATAAATAATGTCACGAATGACAATACTTTTTTTGTCTATACTTGTTTCGGTTAAAGGTCCTTTATACCCATTTACCGTAACATTCGTTATTTTGTCCGTAAGACAAGATTCATACGATAGTTCCTTGTCTTTTAATAGGGTTTCAACGTCTGAAGCGTTGATTTCTTTTTCTTCTACCAATTCAACGTCTGAAGCGTTGATTTCTTTTTCTTCTACCAATTTAAGGTCTGAAGTGTTTATTTTTTTTTCTTCTGCCGATTTTTTGAACAAATTGACAAAACAAAGAGTAAACATCTTACAAAGGTTTTTCATTTTTCCTCCTTTTTATTTTTAGGTTTATATTTTTATTTTTCTTTTTATGATTTATATACTTTTTATATAGTAAGTCAACAAAATCTAGTAATTCTAATCTTTCATTAAAATCAACTAAAAATAGCTAAAACTTGAAAAAAAAATAATTTTGATTATACCATTATGGTAAATGTTGTTTATATTGTTAGGTAATGTATGGATATTATGAAACCCAAAGAAACCGAAGAAAAAATAATCAATAATTGAATCAGAAAGGCTATTCTTGATGATGCTTTTGCTATAATAAAAGTACACTTAGATACACAAAAATACAATTATAAGGACATTCTTGATCCAGAATTTTTGGAAAACATGAATTTTGAAGAAAGGGTACAAAGAATGAAAGATCGATTAGCAAAAAAAGAATCCGTAATTTATGTCAAAGAATTGGATGGAAAAATAGTCTGATTTATAGATGGAGGTGTTCCAAAAAGTGAAGTTTCTTATGAGGCTGAAATCTATACAATCTATATAGATCCTAAATTCCAAGGAAAAGGTATCGGAAAAGAACTTATGAACACCATTATGAACGATGAGTTTTTTAAAAATAAAAAGTCGTTCTATTTGTGGACATTGAAGGAAAATCCTCAGTCCAGAGGTTTTTATGATAAACTTTGAGGAAAGGTATTTACAGAGAAATACGAGGAAATCGGTGGCAAAAAATATCTTATGGTTGGCTATTACCGACAGAGATAAATTTTTTATAAAAAAATCCAGCATAATAGAAAAAAATCCCTCCAAATTTCTTTCAGAAAGGACTTTTTACTTATAGGGATGTATAATCCATATATAAAACTTATAATTTCTTATTCAATGAACGAGCAAAGAAGTAGGAAAATCAAAATCATGCTCAAGAAACTATAATAAGTTCTGCTATAAACACTCCCAAAATAAGGAAGATATTAGTAAACACATTCCAAAGGAGAATACCAAACAAACTATAAATATAGTAATTGATCATAATAAAGCTAATCAACAACAATCCACCACACACAAGAAACGAGAATCAAAGAACATTCATAGTCAGTGCAACAAATCATTTTATAATCTGATTGTATGTAGCTCATAATGTTTTTTTAACTTCCAGCTCTTTATGAAACGTATAAAAGACATTTTTAAGCAAAAATCATAAGAAAGAGAGTATCATAAAGAACAAAATAGTAATTATAACATAAGCCAATCCCACCACGAAATTACTCAGATTGATGATGGTAAGAACCCTACTTTCTTGATCTTTTAGTGTAGATCATGTATCGATATCTTTGGTGTTGAGGATAATATCTTTATTTGCCAATATAAGTGTTTTTAGTGATTCATATTTACTCTCACTATCAAACATAACATAAAGAGTAGCTGGTAAGGGATTTTCAATACCAAACTTTTCAAAGTTACTGACTACATCAGGGATTTTCTTTTGCAAAAACGCTAAAGCATCATCTTTGGAGGAAAACATGACTTTCAATCATTTTGCTTCCAATTGATCTTTAAGCGAAATAACTTTTTTATACACATCGGTTGTTTGGTCTACAGTATCTTTTATATAGAAATACATTCAAAGTCTTTCTTTAAGCTGTCCAGTAAATTGGTTTGCATATAAGGAAACTCAAAGAAAAATATTTAAAAGGAACAAAAGAAACCCAATAAATATACTTACTCAAAAAATATTTGTCCAAGAATTTTTCAATAGGGCAGAGAAGTCTTGTTTAAAGAGTTTAGAGAGAGAATTTCTTAGCATGAGAAAGGTATAAAAAATAAATGGCTATGAAGTAAACATAGATTGAGCGGTAATAAATTTTTCAAAAAGAGAAATTTTCTGATCATAAAAATCAATTCATTTATCAATAGTTTGCAGTTTTGCACGATGTTTATAGAAATATTTAATCATATCTTTTGCTTTTTTATATTTATGTTCAAGAATATAGAGTTCTATAAGGTTATATACCACTTCTGCATCAGTATTGTTTACGTGGAAGGCATCTTTCAAAAAATTCAATCATTTTTCTCTATTTCCATATCGATATTCACAAAGACCATAACATCTCAAAATTTCATGATTTTCTGCTTTAGTAATTTCCAATGCTTTTTGGAGATGTGTTTTGGCTTCTTTCCAATGATTTTTTTCCATTTCCAAGACTCATTTAATATATAGTCATAAAGGATCTGTATTATTTTTTTTGGCATTCAAAAAATCTATAGCTTTGCTTGCTTTTCCTATTTCTCATCTTCTATACTGGATATCAGTCACTTGCAAAAGTGCATCCTCATTGTTAGGATCTCTAAAAAGTATAGTGTTTACTTTTTTGATAGCTTCATCAAATTTACCCAACTCTTTGAGTTCTTCTATCTCATTAATAAGGGACTCTGGTATATACGTAGACATACTATCAATAACATAAGATAAATAATCTTACTCAAGTGTATCCCAATCGTGAAGTATTTTCAAATTATTTGAGGATATTCCAATACATTTAGATTTACATTTACAAAAATAGTTGTATAAATTATAGTTTTTGCTCGCTAACAAAGATTTAGTATTAATTATCACCACCCAAAACAACAGGTAAGGTAAGACTTTCATGATTTCTTATAAGAGACAAGGTAAGGGTATCTCAAGGAAGAGCAGTATATAATTGATAAAGAAAAGGTAATTGGTGTGTTATTGCTTGATTGTTTATATGCGTAACAATATCTCACACCTGTATTCATGCTTGAAATCAAGGCAAATCAGCCAACACATCTGTAATAACTATTCATGTCGACAACGTATTTTCTGTATATTGGATACCTATAATAGGTCTAACGATTTTTCAAAATTTTTCTAAAGAAGCTAACGTACTAGAAACAAATTCTTTGCTTATTGGCAAAGCAAATGCCACACCTTGTCCTTCAGTAATAGCAGTAACAATCCCCAAAACATTTCCTTGCACATCAAACAGAGGACCTCAACTATTTCATGGATTTACTACAGCATCAGTTTGATAAAGCCCAACATAACGATTAGTTTGATGGAGGGTAAGTGATTTATTTTTCCCTCAAATAAGTCACAAAGAAACGGTATTTGGATAGATTCCCAACGAATTTCCCATAGTCAATGCAAATTGTCCAATAGATACAGTCGTAGAAATCGGGAGAAACGTCGCAGGAACCAGTGGTAAAATATTTTTTTCTGTTGGAGAAACAATTTTTATAATTGCGATATCCAAATCATCATCAAACCAAACCTTATCAACAGGATACGTCGTACCATCAAAAAGAGTAACTATATAGGCAGCAGAAGTATCTTGTACTACATGTTTATTGGTAATAATATACCCATCTTTGCTGACAACAATTCCACTTCCTCATCATATTTTAGCAGTTTGTTGCTGGATATTTCAAGGACCTTGCATTTGAGAAGGATCTTGGGCATAGACCTTAATATCTTTGTTTACAGAAATACTTACTACAGACCTATTTACCGAAGCAACCGTAGAAACAATAGTTTTTTCTAGAGATGATGTTGCTTCCGAAGAAATAGTTGGTGAAGTATATCACGCAATTATTTTATGCAGATTTGCTATCTTTGCAAAAGAGATACCAAGTGCAAGAGCAAAAATAAGAGAAATTACTCAAAAAACAGTCAAATAAAGCCCCAAAAACTTTTTATTATTCATCAAATTTACTGTATAATTTAGTAAAGAGTATTTATTCAGCAACTTCTTCAAAAATATTTGGCTGAACAGGGGATTCTATATCGGCATCCTCATCAGTGTTTTCCATACCCTTTTCCATTTTTTCTGCTTCTTTTTCGGCTTTTTTTCTTTCTTCCTTGTATCTAAGATTTTCTTCTTTTTCTTCTCGTGGCCTATAAATGACAGCAATATCTTTATCTACCATTTTTGCCAATGGTGTTTCCGGCTCATCAAGATGAATATCATTGGAATGTAGTGTTTTAATAGATCCATCATTAAATCTAATTCTAATTGCTCATTCTATAATACTAATTCATCATTCAAGATTTTCTTTTCCGGTCATAACTACTTGTCATTTTTTTGCTCTTTTTCGTATTTTAAGATCTTCCAAATTGAGTAATTTACCGTTTTTGTTGGCATGAATAAGAATAAACGGTTCTCCTTTATGCAAAAACATATTAGCTACTTCATCACCTTCTTGAAGCTCAATAGCTTTTACTCATCCGGCAGTCTTCCCCATTGGTCTAAGATCACTACTCTTGAAAAGCAAATTCCATCATTGTTTAGTAAGTATACCTATATTATCAGTATCATTTACTGCTTCCACACTCACTATTTTCTCTTTGTCCGCAAGTTTCATAATAACCGTTGGAAACTTTTTGAAGGAAAGTACGAGTTCTTTATTTATTTTTTTGATACTATTTTGATTGGTAAGGAAAATAAGATGATGATAATCAAAATGAAGCGTCTTAGCAAAAAGAATCTTTCCTTTGAGTCAGAAATGTTCATTGAGATTTAATGCTGGTTGTTTCATCAATATACTTCCAAAATCTTTCAATCTTTGGACAACCAACTCACCAATATCCGTAATAACAATAAGTTTATCTTGATTGTGAGTATAAATAAGATCCATAGTTTCTTCTGGTATTGTTTGTATTCTTGACTGATATAATATTCTGATTGAATAATCGTTTCCTACTCGGACAATAACATCTTCTTTGATCTTATCAGCAGCACTCATAAATGCCTTAAGACTTCCAGAAACATTATATACACTTATATCTTCAGAAAGATCAGTTTTTCTTTCGTCTCCATATTGTTTTTTCATATATAAAAATTCTTCTTTTATAACATGATCAAGTTTTTCTGGTTGATTGATAATAGATTGGAGTTCTTCGATAAGCTTCTTCTTATCATCAATTTCATCGATAATTTTTTGAATTTCCAATCCAACCAACGATTGCAATCTCATCATCAAAATATATTCAGCTTGTGTCTCTGAAAAATCAAATTTAGCCATCAAATTATCCTTTGCATCAATTTTAGTCTCTGATTTTTTAATCGTTTCAATAACATCATCAATAACATCAATCGCCTTTTTCAATCCTTCCAAAATATGTAATCTATCAATAGCTTTATTGAGTTGAAAAACAGTTCTACGATAAACAACAGATCTTCTAAAATCTACAAACTCCACCAACAAATCTTTGATATTCAAGAGTCTTGGCTGTTTACCACTATCTACCAACGAGACATTATTAAGATTAAATGCACATTGAAGCTCTGTATATTTATACAATTCTACCAAGATTTTGTTGGCATCAACACCAGATTTAAGATAGATAGCAATTCTTATTTTATTTTTGCTAGATTCATCTCTCATATCTGAAACTCATTCTATTTTTTTATCAACAACCAATTCACCGATTTTGGAAACAAGAAGCGATTTGTTTACTAGGTAAGGTATTTCATCAATAACGATCAAACTTCCATGTTTATCTTCTTCTATATGTGCTTTCCCTCTCATAATAATATTTCATTTTCCCTTTTTGTATACTTCTCTGATATTGTTGCTATCATAAATGATTCCTCCTGTAGGAAAATCAGGTCCTTTTATTATTTCCATAATTTCATCGATACTAACATGATAGGTTGTAGGAGTTTCATCTTCAGAAGTTTCTTGATGTTCTTCAGTATCTTTTGGTAATGCTTTCAACTGACTAGCAGTCAACGGTTTTCCTTCTTTTTCCAAAAGTAACAATGAAGCATCGAGGACTTCATTGAGATTGTGAGGAGCCATATTAGTTGCCATACCTACAGCAATACCCATAGTACCATTACATAAATGATTAGGAAATTTTGTAGGAAGCATAATAGGTTCTTGCAAACTTCCATCAAAATTATCTCTTCGATCTATAGTATCCTGTTCGATATCATTGAGCATTTCTTCAGCTATTTTAGTCAATCTAGCTTCTGTATACCTCATTGCTGCTGCACCATCACCATCGATAGATCAAAAGTTTCCTTGTCCATCAATCAATGGATATCTAAATGCCCATGGTTGAGCCATACGAACCATTGCTCCATAAATACTACTATCTCCATGTGGATGGTACTTTCCCATAACTTCTCAGACAATTCTCGCTGATTTTTTATGTTTTTGATTATAAAAATTATTCATCTGATACATAGCAAACAATATTCTTCTAAGTACAGGTTTAAATCCATCTCTCGTATCTGGCAAAGCACGAGAAACAATAACAGACATTGCATACTCGATATACGATTTAGAAATCTCCTTTTCGATAGAATGTTGTACAACAGTTCATGTTGCAATAATTTCAAGATCTTTTTCTCTCATAGACTATGATAACAAGATAAAGTTTTTCAAGACAAAAAAAGTTCAAGGCAGATACCCCAAAAGCTTTTTCACTAGATAACTACTATAATATAGTAAAATATAACAAAAATTCAATGATTTTCAACAATCAACAGTTGACAAAAGTATTTTTTATTCACAAAGCTATCATAAAAATTTGACAAATAAAATATTTGGTTTATAATAGGTATATAGAAAACATTTTACCGCCTATATTGGAGAAGATGACAGAGCAAATATTTACTGCATTAAGTATTATTATTGGGATAGTTCTAGTAAGTATGGGAGTTATGAAAGCATTTAAACAACCAATGATTATTTGATATATTATTGCAGGTACGGCTATAAGCCTATTTATTCCATCGTTATTGCAAGCAAATACTGCTTTCCAATCTTTTTGAAATTTATGAATATGTTTGTTGCTGTTTATGGTAGGTATGGAGCTCAATCCTTCGATTATAAAAGATATGGGGAAAACATCACTTATTGCCTGATGTTTACAAGTAGCTATTACTTCATGAGTAGGATATTTTATTGCTACAATGGTGTGATTTGATCGAATAACTTCAGTATTTTTGGCTATTGGGTTTGCATTTAGTAGTACCATCGTAGTCTTAAAACTTTTGGGTGACAAAGAAGACATGGAATCAACAAATGGAAGACTAAGTATAGGAGTACTTATTGTACAAGATATTATTGTTATGCTACTTATCTTATGAATAGCAACCTGCAAGGGTATAACACAAACATCTTCTGGACGAATTATTATTGGTTTAGTAGCCAAAATTATTGGTTTAGGTATAGGACTATATTACACAAGCAAATATATTATTCCAAAAATAACAAAAAAAATAGCTGAATCTCAAGAATATTTATTCTTATTTTCTCTAGGACGATGCTTCATTCTTGGGACAGTTTTTTATCGGTTAGGATTTTGAATAGAAATTGGGACGTTAATCGCAGGAATAACACTAGCAAATTCGTCATATAGATTTGAGATTACTAGCAGAATAAAACCATTAAGAGATTTCTTTATTGTAATATTCTTTGTGTTATTAGGTTCTCATGTGAGTTTCTGAGCCACAACACTTGCTATGCGACTACCATTGCTAGTATTTGTGATATTTGTATTGATTATAAAACCGCTTATCACCATGATAATATTGGGATTTTTATGACACACAAGAAAAAACAATTTTCTCACCGGAATATCTCTTGGACAAATTAGTGAATTTTCATTTTTGATTATCACTATGGGGATTTCTTCTGGATATATAAAAGATCCATCAATACTTTCTCTAGTTACGCTGATTGGGCTTATAACTATTGCTGGATCAAGTTATTTTATGGTATATGGAGAAAAAATATATCACCTGGTCAAACCAGTATTAAAACTCCTTCCAGGAATATGGAACAAAGAATACAAAAAAATCAATGAACACGATTATGATATAATTATTTTCGGCTACGGAAGATTTTGAAGTAATATATATGCGAACATCCACAAAACATACAAAGAAATATTAGTTATCGACGAGCATCCAGGAATTATTGCCCATTTACAAAAAAACAATATTCCTTGTATTTATGGAGATATCGGAGATATAGACTTTCTCCAAGAATTAAACATCAAAAAAACAAAAATGATTGTTAGTACAGTAAAGACCTTTGATGAAAATATGATTTTACTCAAAACAATAAAACAAAACAATCCAAATCTGATTATTATTCTCGTTTCCAATCACATTCACGAAGCGATTAAACTCTATGAAAAAGGTGCTGACTACGTTATTCTTCCTCATTATATAGGAGTAGATCATACATCACTTATGTTGGAAGAGTATGGATTTGATATCCAAAAATTTATGGAAAACAAAAAAACATTGGTCCATGACCTTAAAAATAGACATCAAGATTTGATGATAGAAATGCTCCAAAAATAAATTTTTATAAAAAAAAAGATGCCACTAAGTAGCACCTCAGACATAATAAATTATTATGAAAGTAAATCAAGATCATGAAACCTAGGCTTAGATTCATTCAATGCTGACGTAATGTCAGCTTTTCTAATAAAAATGTTATTAGCGTTCAATAAGTGAATAGTTCCCTCGGTAAACGGATAATTTACATTACAATTATCTTTAAAAGAGAGATGAATAATTTTTTCCTCTTTTTTTCTGATAAAAGTTATTCCAAGGCTAATAGCAAAAACTGGTTTTGTTCCAATTTCAAATCTACCCAAAGGTAATTCAAAATCTTTAATAAATAATTTTTTTTTAATTACATCAAACGTTGTTGAAAACAGACAAAAATCATTTGATTCTTTAAAAATTTTTCCCATTTTTTTGTTTTTTTGTTTTTTAGAAACAATCTTATAAGATATTCGGCATAATAGAAGAAAATGTGTGGCTAAAATAGGGGAAAAGATTAGTAGAGAACT
>CAZKEK010000024.1:0-10382 GCA_964551805.1 uncultured Candidatus Peribacteria bacterium | reverse complement strand
ATCTTTCAATCTTTCAATCTCTTATATATAGTAGTTTTTAACATCTTTTCATCAAAAATGATAGTAAAATGTTAGAAAATACCTGTCTAGAACTGTCAACTTAATACAATATTGATATAATTTGGTTATCAACCTAGACATAATTTTTATCGAAGAGCTTAGTTCTTAATTTATATTTATTGATTCTAACCCTCTAATTCCTCTTGTATTTCTAGAAAAAATCTATATAGTTGATTATACAAATGTCCCACACAGGGATCCCCTCCGGTTCTCCCGGAGCTACAATGATTAAGAATCTGAGAAATAATACTGACTCAGATTTTTTTTTATTTTTTTAAACTCTTGATTTGAAATTTCTCAAATTTTTTGGATGTATCTTTTTTTGTCTATTGTTTTGATTTGTGACAGAATCAACCAAGAAGATCTACCCACAAAACTCTCTAATTTATAATGATATATATTGTTTTTCTCTTTTGTCGTCATAGGAATAACCAAAAACAAATTTCACATTCTTTTTATAACCAATACCGCTCTCTTATATTCTGATTTTCCATCTTCTTCATACCCAATATTTATTCATAATTTGACATATCGTACCTCTTTAGGACAAACAAAAAATACAGCATTGTGTCAAGTTGCACCAAGATTATGTACATTTTTTTTATTAGCATTCCACTGATCAAATAGTCATTCCCCTTTTTCTCCCATTTTAAGGGGAGATGATCCCAATTCTTTGGGATTAGAGGGGTATATCTCCTCTGTCTTTTCCATAATAAAGTAATTACTAATTAAATGATAGACTACTGTTTGTCTACCTTTCGGCTGTCCCTTTTAAAACGCCAAAAGAGAAATCAGCCAATACAAAGTAAAAGAAAGGCATACTTGAGTCGAAGTCACGTCACCATAATATAAAGTCCATACGTGGAAAGAAGATCAGAAATAGTATATATGTATTGAATTGCTATTGTTTCAAGCCACAATACCCACGACCATCCCACTCGGGAATATATCCAAACACTCACAAACCCATAGATCATAACAAAGGGCACAATTGGCAAAACAAAAAGATTACCTACAATTCCCATGAGGTTTATTTTTCCCATAAAAAATATAATAATCGGAAATATCCCAATACTTGCACCGATGCTTGGTGAAATATACGTTTTGTAGATATATACAACTACTTTCTGTCCCCCTTTTAGAAAGGGGGAGGAATCCGCAGATGCGGATTGGGGATTTGTCAAAGAAGGAGGATTTCATTTATCATCTATCATTTCTAATTTATCATCATTTTGGAAGTAAATGATTCCGATAAGTGCGCTATACGAGAGCAAAAAACCCGTATCATAGACCAAAAAATAAGGATTAATGAGCAACATAATGATAGCACTCATAGACAACAACCTCCGAATAGGTACTTCTCTTCATCGAAAAAGTGCTATCATATTCATCCCTCACATCAGAACCGCACGAAATACGCTTGAATCTAAACCACAGATCAAACTATAGCCTAGTATTGTAAGTAATATCAGTCCTATCCTCACATAAAATGGCAAAAAGAATAATACACACTGCAAGAAAACTACAATCATAAGAATATTTCCTCCACTTACTGCGACTAAATGAACAAGTCATGAATTTATAAAAGTTTGATATTCTGACTCTGGAATCTGCGATCTATCCCCTATCAACATCCCCAACAACAATCACGATATCCTATTTTTTCCATACGATTCAATTATTTTTTCTTGAATGGATTTCTTCATAGATTTGATGACTCAAATAGACGGATTAGATTGTGTTCATACCATTTCCTCCCTCCATCACATCATTGCTGTCTCCTCACTCTCTCACATCATTCCCGTCTCCTTACCCATTCACGTCATTCACGCCTCCCCTCTCTCTCACGTCATTCACACCTCCCCTCTCTCTCACGTCATTCCCGACCTGATCGGGAATCCAATTTGCTGGTCGTTGCGTGAAAGCTGTATGGAATTTGTTTCATAAATTGTTCCTTTTCGTCACTTCATTTTCATCCATGTACCGAAGTCGAATGCTCCAGAAAATATCGGGAGATTAAACGTTCATGAAGTAATCGTCCGATATGTTTTCCTCTCTATTTTAGAGGGGGAAGGGGGAGTAATATTTCCCACGATTCGCAGTTCATCTCCTATCGCATATTCCTTTTTGGAATACAAAAGATATTCCTCTTTTTGGAAAACAAAAATATATTTCCCCTGACCAGAAACATCGGCTATATTTCCAGTTCCAAGCAATGTTTCATTCTTGTTGGCACTACTCGAAAACTGCAAAAAATCATCGCCATAATAGCTCCGTTCTTTTATTACAAACGCACCAAATGCTATTATAAATCCAAGCAACAGTGTTGTCAATACTTGTCTACTGAGTATTTTTTTCTTGCTTATCATCTGGTAAAACAAAAGAAAACCGATAATAATCAGTAAAAAAATACTAGCAAGCAAAATATTTTTAAACAATGTGAAAATTAAGGTGAATACCACAAAAAAGAGTAAAAACATAACGTATTTTTAAATATAAATAAATGAGATGCTGGGCTTTTTATAAATATAATTCTTGATATCTTATATAGATTTCTTCTAAAATACTTTTACGTACTCATTCTAAATCATTATATATATCTTGATTTTTATATCTGATAATTTTTATTCAAAATTTTCATATTTTTATACTCCTTTCTCTGTCATATTCTACAGAAAAATTGTGACTTTCTCAGTCAATTTCTACTCACAACAATAAAAAAGAGCAATAAAAATCTAAAATAAATGAATTTATCATTTTCTGTCTGAGAAAAATATATCATAATTGTTCTTTTCTCAAGATTCATCGTACTAACGTTTCTGCTTTGGTTTGATTTGTCCTATTATATCTAGCTCTATCTTTATTCGAACTATTATATTCAATATAAATTCTATCGTTCATTTTCTAGAAAAAACAGTAAATTATTTTTTACTTTAATAAAAACTCTCCTCAAGCAATTTTCTCTTCTCTGGCTTCAAATCCACCCCCGCCCTCCTTTGTCAAGGAGGGAGCTTGTAGATATTCCTCCCTTGACAAAGGGAGGTTAGGAGGGATTTCTTACTATTTACTGAAAATTTTTGATAGCTAATTAAGAAATAATTAATTTATTTATTTTGTCTGCATACGGTATTGCGACTAATGGCTTTTGATAAATTTTTAATGGTAAGAGAAAGTGGAGTCTTGCTCAAATTCACCCATCAGCATGATAAAATAATGAAAGAGATTCGGATAAATGATGAGTAGTCCAATCATACATCTCAAGATCAGAAATATATTTTTGAATAATAGAAAAACAACGTTTGTCATCATTCATATCACAAGGAAAAAATATTTTTTTATGATCGGGGTATTTGTGACAAAACTCGATAATTTTTTGAATGTTTTTTTTGTCTGCGGCTTGTTTATTGATATTGATGAGAATATATTTTTCTACTGAATTCTGTGTCTTTAGTTTTGTATTCTGAATAATTTCTTGAGCAAAATCATGATATAAAACAACATTATTTTGTAAATCTTTTGCTCAAATCATCTGGTTGTTTGTTTTCAATCATTGCGTAGCAATAGCATAAGAATCTTTATCCCTTACTATTATTTTTTCTGCTTTGGGAAGCAAATATCCATATAATTTTTCTGTCCAAAACTTTGTAGGTTTTCCTATTCATCACAAGAGGACAAACTTTCCTTTTCTTACACTATAATTGAATAACAATGGGATATTCCGTCCATCATGAGGAAATGGTCTTTCATCTGAGAGTACCTCTCCTCCACCAAAAAACTTATATATTTTTTTATATTTTCCTTGTCCCAAAAAATTGAGGATATGGGTGATAATTTTATATTTATGTTGTTTTGTGCTAACAAATTTTATGTTTTTTAGTTGTTGTTCGGTAAGTAATCATTGATAATTTTCTCGTACTCGATCCTCCATTCGTGAAACGTTTCCTACCTCTACAAAGAGTTTAGTGAGAGAATATCTGGAAAACAATTCTTTGACTACTCAAAAAAACAAGAGTTCATCTCCAAAATTTTTATATCCATAATACCCTCTCAAATACCCTTTCATGGTTTTAGTGAAAAACTAATAACTAAAAACTAAAAACGATGGATTTTTATTTTATTTATTAAAGCATTATCAACACTTTTCACTATTCACTTTTAACTATTCACTAGCCTTCTCTGCTCTTTTCTTTTCGCTTGCGTTGATGCTTTTGACAAACGACATCAATAAGTTGGTAACATGCCATGTTATATCATAGAACTCTTTGAACTCTGTTTGGGTAATACATCAAAGTTCTAACAACAAATACAACATAGATCTTATATGACTTGTATGTCATTTTGCAGCGAAAAACGCTTCCTTTATGTCTTTATTGTTTCTTTTTTCAAATCATTCTGCGATTTGATTCATTATACTCACACTGCTTTTGGTTATCATATCCTTGAGTCCATATTCTTTGCAGTTTTTGGATACGTCATAGAGTTTTGTAGATAATTCTTTGGCCTTTTGCCAAGCTATAAGATCTTCGAATTTTTCTATTTTCATAGTAGATAATTGTAAACAAAATAAAAGAGATTTTTTATTGGTATAATGCTTGTATTCATATAAAAACAGCTATTACTCATGGCAATGTCTTTTCTTGTACCTGTAACTGTTTTTTTATATCTGTCACCGCAATCGATTGTCCATAGATGTCTACATACGTGACTCATGAAGCAATCAGCTTTTTGTTTTTGGCAACGAGATCATAGTAGGTTTTGATTGGTGTACTGTAATACAAATCTTTCCAGTTGGTCAGAATGTATTGTTTAATAAGGCTGGTGAATCATTTGTACATTTTTTGCTCTTGGGTAGTTTTGATAGCAGCTTTTCCTGCTGGGATATGTTTACACAACAACGCCTTGTCTTTGTACCATATACAGAGATCTGTCCCTATTTTTTTGAGTTGGAGCGTATTGAGAATCTGTATATTTTCCTCTGAAGTGGTCGCTAATCATTGGTCAGATGAAAATATCTTTTGTCCTTCTTTTGGTTTTTCATAGCAAAATTTGGTGAGTTCTTGGTCTTGGTAAACCAACGAAACACATGCTGCTTTATTTACCAATCACAAACTTCATGATAAAATATATTCCTGACCAATATCCATGATTCCCTTAATTTTCTTGGTGGTTTTTCCTATGTGCAGACTGAATCACTGACCTAGATCAACCTCTCCACTCCTGCTTTGGGTGGAGGAAACTTTTATTCCCAATTCCTCAAATTTGTCGGATCATTTTGGGTTGGGGAGTACGTACGTAATGAAGAAGCTTAGTCATGAAAGAGAGGGGAACGTTCAAGAAAGTTCTGTATCTCCTGTTTCTATTTTTTTTTCTTCCTCTACATCAGGGAGGTTGGGATTGTAGGTATAGGTATCAAAAACATAGTCACCGTAGGTAAGTTGGATAACAACAGTTTGTCCATCACTACTGTTGGGAAATCAGAATGTCTTGGTAAAGGTCGTTGGAATATCCATAGGTAAGCTTCGGGGAAGTGTTTTGTTTGTTCCGTTGACCGTGAGCCTAAAGACAGAATTTAAATCTAGAGGATTTGACCATCCCAATTTGGACGTAGCTAGAAGCGTAACTTTTTCGTTGTTGGTATCAGACCCCTCAGGATCATAATCAACCGACAATATATGAATGATGTAATTGTTTATAATTCCTGAATTGTTGGTACTGTTTATCATTTCTCATGAAAATGCTGTTACTTGACCACTACTTTGACAGCTTCCTGTGCTGATCTGGCTCCCTGTAGTTGCTTGCAGGTATTCAATTTTTGTAATGGTAGTACCTGAGAAAAACTTTAGAAACTTTTGATCAAATCCTGGCGAAAAGTCGTCTATAGCGTCCAAAACCCTCACACATTGTTGGCTTGTTTTAGCAAAATAATAGGACTTACCTCATGAATCTCCCGACAGATAGACAATGTCCATAACTCGTCTACTTTGTCAAGAACCAAAAGTTATCACTATCCAATGTCAGGTACCAAGCTGATTTAGTCAGCTATTTTGTAATGAAGCAACTCCTTCGTTTTGTCGGAATCCTGTAGAAGAAAGCAAAAGCAATGTATTCTTTTCCAGCATGAGCTCTGAATTATCTCACAAAAACTCCACGCCCGTAGACAGATAATCTCCTGAAATTGACAAGGTATTTAGGGTTATATTGTCATGGATTGCCAATTCTATATAGGCAGGATATTTTTCGTTTCCTGGGAATATTTCATTAACTTTTGCTAGGTCTCTTTGGTCTACCAAAACACAAGGGATGGGTGACTGAAGACTTCCTGAAGATTGTTGGGGTGGAAAAGAAACATCTGTGACGATTCAATTGCTCACATATCTCCCTGGTGTAATTATATACCCAGTTTGATTGTTTATTGGATTTTGCACCCGGGTGGGAATCGGTCCAATTTTTTCAAATGAGGTCTTTTTGTCATTGTATTTGTTGACTCGGTATTGATCTACCAAGAAAACATCTTCTACCTGACCCGAAACAATGAGTTGGATATTTATAGCGGCAGTATCGGTCAGATTTAAGGCTAGCCCCGTTTTGGCTATATATTGAGTACCTGAAACCTGACTCAGGGTGTCCCCAAAAAGTTTAGATTCACCAGAGAGGAAGGAAATATTGTTTAGTGTCAATGGGGTACTTTTTACTCCCACCAGGGTAATATTTCACTGAAAGGTTCATTCTCCCATATTCGTGATTTCAATCCATTCGTCTGTTCCATCATAATACACTTCGGAGAGCATCAAACGAGGAATGGGGTCAGATTTTTGGTTGGAAATTGTTCCAGAAAAAACCTCTCCGGTAGACAATAATGAGCCTGTATTTTGTTGGATTTCTCCTGATAACAAAACGATAGCACCACTCTGTAATATACCTCATGAACTACTAATTCATCACGTGTCTACATCTGTCATGGTTTGTCATGTATCCTCTGGTGGAGGAAAGTTTTCTGTCACTGTATCAAGCTGAGCGAGGGCTGTCCCAACAATAAGCAACATACTTATTACCAATGACAACATACGTTGCCTATACATGGTAAAGGTAAAGAAATAAAAACTGGTGTTCTGCGCCGAACAGCCAAGAGTCTAAAAAAACAAAAAAAGAAAAAAACTGACAAAGTCAGGACAAAAATATATAATAGTTTCCATCACGTCCTTAGCGGGACATTTAAAAAATATGACCTCTACAAAATATGATAGCGGTTTTTTTTAATTTTTTTTAACAAATCCCTCCTAACCTCCCTTTATCAAGGGAGGCATATCTATTGGCTCCCTCCTTGATAAAGGAGGGTCGGGGTGGATTTGCCCGCGTCCCATTTTAAAAAAAACTCCCCTAAGGAAGCTTCTATTCTGTATAAATTTGATAATTTTATGCTACAAGACTATCTCGTATACTAATTTTTGCTTGAGCTATAGTATTTTTTTTGTCTTTATTCTGAGATGTTTTTTTATAGCCTTTGAAATGTTTTATAGCTTTTGCTAATTGCACCTCAAAATCTTCATCTCTTTGGTTGATAGAAACATCGTTATATTGTCTCACATATCGACGTGCGTTGTCATATTGATCATGTGTCCATGGGATAGGAATGATAATTTGTTTCAGATCATAGAGCTTTTGTTCTGCTAGTGAGGTGGTTCCCCCACGAGTAATAGCAATATCACAATTAGCATAGAGTTCTCCCATTTCTTTTTGGGACAAAAACCCATAGACATGGACATTGGTAAATTTGTCGAACGCTGTCGACATCTCTTCATTAAGAAATCCCAAAACCACGAAAAATTCTATATCTGACTGTAATTCTTTATTAAATTCCAAAACATTGAGGAGATTTTGGTATAATCTTTTTGATCATTGTGATCAACCAACAACAAGTACTTGGGTATGTTTTTGCGGAGGATTGTATTTGGTAACAATGATTTTGTCTGAAATAATTTGTCCTATAGTTTCGCTATGTGGCAATGCGCCACTAAATCCGGTAAATATCTTTTTGGCGAAACGACTAGCAATTTTATTGACTAATCCCGGGTGGGTATCTGACTCATGAACAACGATTTTTTTGCGAAGAAGAGCTCCCGCTAAAACCACAGGTAATGCAACATATCATCATTTACAGAAAATGACGTCAATGCGATACCTCAAAAGATACCATATCGCCTGAAAAATACCAAACAAAAAGAGAAAAAAATCAGGAATATTTTTTAATTTGGATTTTCGATAACTTTCTCTACGATATTTTCCTGAATAGATAGGAATAAAACGAAGAAAGTGGTTGTGTCCACCTTTTAGTAATTCATAACAATGCGTTTGTTCTAAACTATTTTTTGCTCCAAACCAGTATATTTTTTCTATTTTTTGCTCATAAAATGGATGTTCTGGTAAAAAATCTATTAAACTTTTGATAGGAAATACATGACCTCAGGTTCATCATCCAGCCATAGCTATTCTCAGTTTTTTAGTGGGTTGTGTCATAATGTATGATAAGTACTAAATTTTATGAATACGTAATTGTTTTAATTATTGCTTTAAAAGTCATCAAACACCTCGTGTTCTTTTGTTTTTTCTTGTTGTGGTGGGGTTGAGGTTGGAATGGAAGTAATTATAGGTGTTTGTGTTTTTTTGGAAAAAATATCTTGAATTTTTTGCTGCATCATTGGTTTTGTTATACTATATTCATAATCATTTTGTAGTCCGATCCATTTTTGTTCTGGATCACCAAAAATAGCAGAAAGTAAAATATCTCGTTGGACGGTAATATTTCTTTTTCCTTTGATAAGCTCATTGAGTTCAGAAACTTTTTTTCCTATCATGGTAGCAAAAACCTTTTGAGTAAATCATCTCGTGGTAAGTTCTTGTTGGAGTAATTTTCCTGGATGTTCCATTAAGAATAGCGTAACGTAATAAATAAGTATTTCTACAATTCTATGAATTAGTGAATTTTTATTAAAATTAATCAAATTTGGAATAAAATCAAGTCAGAATCATTTATTTACTTATTCTATGAAATAGTGAACTTATTATCACAATAATAGTAAATATAACAACATTACGATATTTTACTAATTCTATGAACTAGTGAATTACATTATATTTTCACAAAAAACAACCACAAAAAAACACAGCTCTTCTATATTTTTACTTATTATATGAATTAGTGAATTTTTCATAATTTTATTTCTCTTATTTTTTCAACATCAATGAAAGTATATTTTACTATTTCTATGAACTAGTAAATTTTTTATCTAGCTTTATTAAAAAAAATAACAAAAAAAATGAAGCATTATATATTTACTATTTCTATGAATTTGTGAATTTTTTTATATTACGCTTGGGGTGGAGCTGTTTGGCTAAAATCATGTACCTATTTTCTACTAAAACATAGACATATAGACAAACATCTATACATAAAAAAGAAATATAAAAAAATACTAGGAAAGTTCCTAGTATATACCATATTTTTCTATTATTTGACATTTACATAAATGTGTGTGTTTTATTGGAATATACGAATATATATATCTTGAGTATCTATATTTTTGAGTGATTCTTTATTGTTTTGTAAAAAAGTACTCCAGGCATTATTTTTACATTCCTTTCTTTTTTCTTCCGTTATTTTGTTATTGTTTACACTATCTAATGATTGAAAATATTGTTCTATTAGATCATTAATTATTTGGTTAATTTCTATTCTATATTGTTCTATATCTTCGTCTGATGCTTTTTCAAAAACGTCTTCTGTCGGTATTACTTCTTTGTCTGGAGATTCTGTATTTAAATCTACAACAAGTTCTTCTTTTCTCTCATCACCTACTCTTTTTATAAAAGCATTTTTTAGATACACCACATATTCATCTATAGCTACATCTAAAGTAAGTGGAAAAGTTTTATATTTTTGGTAGCTAGCGGTTTGTTGCAATGATTGCCTTGGATCATTTTTTATGGTATCTTGTATGATTTTTTCTATTGGTTCATTACTTTCTTGGCGTTTTTTTTGTATTTCAACAAAAAAATCCTCTTCACGAGTGAGTAAAGAACTAGTAAAATCTTTTAGTATTTTTTCAATTTCCATTTGTTCATGCATATCTGATCCATCATCACCAGCAAATCTGATATAATCATCTCCCATTTTTATTACAGATAATATAAAACTTTTTTATATTATATATACTTTATCAAAAAAAGCAAATTTTTTATGATTGAATTTGAAAACCAACGCTCCAAAGACACAAATTGCCTGGTGTGGTATCTTTACCATATAATGTATCACCAAGGACTGGATA
>CAZKEK010000023.1:0-10505 GCA_964551805.1 uncultured Candidatus Peribacteria bacterium | reverse complement strand
TCAACGGTGCTTGAGAGCTGTGAAGCAGCGGATTGTAGCAACGAAAAACAAGACTAATAATATCTGATGTAGTAATTTTTTCTGCTACTACACCCATACCCGCTAATCCCTCAACAATAAGATTTACTCTGGTATCTAAACCATTTCTTCCTTTGAGAAATTGCCTATATCTTTGCACTACTTTTTCTACGGTGTCTTTGGTGTTGAGGACATCAAGAAGTTTTCCCCATCGAGATCTTTGTATTTGTCCTTTGTCTTGCTCGTTTTGATAATATGGCACAACAATATAAAATTCTTTGTTGTAGATAAGTCCTTGCTGCATATCGATATTTTGGAGAAATTTATAATAAGCTTCCCCTTGTGTTTTGAGGACAGGATTTTCTATATTTTGGATATTACCGTTGATATACGTAAGGTAATTGGAAAGGTCGAGGAAGGTATTGCGAACAAGGATCTGAATAGGATATTCCAATCAGTTTAAAAATTTTTTGTATTGTTCCAAAACTATTTGTTGTTCATCACCATTTTTAAGGTCAAGATTTATTCCATTGATTTTGAGAATAGCTCTCAATCCCCCATCTTTCATAATAATGGTATCATTTCTTATTTCTGAAATCGGCAACATAGTCTCTGTATTGAAGAGATTATCTTGTTTCTTTTTTTGGATCTTTGGTTGATCTCACAAATTTAAGAACATGTGGTAGTAGAAGAGATAAAAACTATGTTACGGTATTGTAAATCTGGAAGAAGAAGCTTGCGATAAATCGCGATAATCACATGATAGCTAGTGCTATCCCTACCCCCACAAGAATCTTTTTTGCTTTACCCACACCATCTTCTCCTTTGGAGAAAAAGATCAAGTAAAAGGCGAATATTACCATGACTAATGAAAGGAAACTTACCAGTCCAAGCAATATATTCAATATCCATTTTACATAATTGGTAGCTCTAGATGTCCCTGTAGCGTAGGTTGTTCCGCTCAGTCTAAACAAATCTGTCAATCTGCTCAATAAACTTGTAGACGTGTTGGTGTCTGTTTTTATAATATCTTTGGCGATATCCGTTGTAGGTACTTCTGTATCTGCGTTGTATTCTTGTCCTTGAACATCATAAGGAAAAGCAGCATCACTTTGAGAAAATTCTCCCAAAGTAATCGAAGGAACTAATGTTGCAAGCAAAAACATTCATCCAAAAATCAGAAAAATATGTTTTGTAAGCGTATGTACTCGTGTAGATATCATGTTTTTCATCTGTTTTATGATCCAATAAGTAAAGCAATCAACCAGAATATAGCACTAATAATAAACCAACTCGCTCCTATACCTGCTATCGCAATAGCAGCAAATTTGAGTCCTGACATACCTTTTTTGTATTGGGTATCATCACCTGCGGCCGTCACAATCAAAAATCCATGGTAAATAAGATAAATAAGCGCTACTAGTCCTAACATTCCTAATGCATAATTTATGATACTTTTGATAACATTTAATGTCTTGGTTTGTGCGTTTTCATAGGTAGAAATCTTGTCTCCTACTCCTACTACTCACGACAAAGCTCCTGTTCCATCTACAGGATCGATAGCATTGAACGCTCCATCTCTCAAAGGATCATTGATTCACTCAGTATTGAGCACTTGTTGATCATTTTCATTGAGAATATAATTTTCTGAATCTGGGACAATCATCTGACCAAAACTCATGGACAGCATAGCTATACACGTAAGAATACTTCCTACGATAACTTTTTTCATATATGTATAGAGAACAAGTAAAAATATTCCTTATATTGATTGTAATCTTTTTTCTTTATTTTGCAAATTTTGCGCTTGAAAAACACGTGCCATTGAATATATTCCTATCATTATATAGACAAAACAAATTGACATTTTTACTTAATGTTATACTCCCCCATGAAAAAAAATCTTTTTCTTTTGTTTAGCATCTATTTTTTCGTTTTACAGCCGTTAGTTGCTGGTATTTTGCGAGGACAGGCAAACTTTTTTCGATTATGAGCTATCAATCTTTTAGCCATCATTTTGATCGGAGTACTTTACAATACCGTAGAAGGGAAATCGGAAGAAAAGCCAGAACACGAAAAAAAACCCGCTCCCGTAAAAGAAGTCAAACCTTCCTTTCACGAGCATTTTCATGTCGCAGCAAAAGACCATAAAAAAAAGTCAGAATTGTTGTTTCCTACTATCATAAGTTTTTTTATCGCCATAGCTGTTTTCTTTCTCCTTCCTGCACATGCTCTAGCAGCTATGATGCTTATCGCGCTTGTTGTTGGGTGTATCGTTTTTGTTATCTTTACGGGTAGCTTGAGACATCGCTTTACCAAAGGTTTCTGGAAATTGTGGGGAACAAGACTCTATATTCTCCTTTTGATTGGAAGTATGGCGTTTACCGCTCTTGATTATTACACCGTATATCACAACTATTCTGCAAGTGTCCAAGACTATATCGCACAAAATTTCTTTGGAAAAGAAACCATCCCAACGGATGGATATGTATTTACTGGACAAGGAACAGTGTTGAGCAGTGGTGATACTGATCTATTGACAGGGTTGGATACTACGACAAGCGGAGATGTAGCTACGGATATTTTTAGTGGAATGATCAAAGAAGAAACAGGAACCGTGATATGAACATCAGCTACTCCGATTGAACAGACTGATAGTACGACATCAGCTACGGCAACACCAGGAAAACAAAAGATTATGGACGCTATCGTCTATGTAGTCCAAAAATATAATCTTCCTTTGGTTACTCGCCATGATGTTTCCTTTACCTATGTAACATCCAAAAATCCATACTACAACGAATGGAGAACTGCCTACGCAAACAATCTTATTGGAAAATCAACCAACCCAAGCAAATATATGGTCTGTGAAAGTTATATTGTCATGAAATGAATATTAGAGAAACGAAACGTTCCCTATACCGCTAGCAATGTTTTGAGTAAATTCTGGGCTGAAGCAGTCAAGAGAAATGCTTTGAATGGATGTGTAAAAGGTAAAATTGTAACTGATAAGATGTTATAAAAAAAAATTTAATTTATATATATATTACGATGGACAAACTTAATTCTGATATAAGAGAAGCAACACCAATTCAAGATTCAATTGCCGCTTCTGCAAACAATTCTAACAAAAATCTTGTACAAAATCTACAAATAAATAAACAACGTAAAGAAGAATATGAACAAAAAGTAAAATCACTCAAAGAGAGAGCTCAAGAATTGTATTTTGCTAATAAAGTGTTAGAAAGAGTATAAAAGCAATTTCAACAAAAGGTCCCTTACGCTTGTGAGGGATTTTATTTAAAACCAAATTCATGAAAAAATTAGAAAAAAATGAATTATGTGGAATGAAAGAGATTTCTGATGAAGAAGGAAAAATAGCTGAAAAATTACATCAATTTCAAAACAAAATTTCATTTCCTATGTTAGATATCGGAAGTTGATCTTGAAAAATCAGTAGTATCGCATTTTGAGATAAACATATTATCCATATAGACCCATTACAATTTTCAGACAATGATTTCAAATTACCAGACAACCATACAAGAATCTTAGGAGATTTTTTTAACTATAAAAATAATGATCAAATAAAGACACTTCTTTTCTGCCATAGTTTACAATATATAGATTATAAGGGGATAGAGACTGTCGTCAAAAAAATAAAAGAAATAAATCCAGAATATGTATTATTAGTAATCAATAAAAATGATTGAATTGTAGGAGAAAGTTTGAGATTTTTTAAAGAGAACCAACGACACGAAAATGGAGAAAGACATTTTACAGAGTTTCCTGGTAAAACTTTTTCTTTAATAGATAGTTCTGAGGTCACGGGGACTTTCTTTTGTAAAGACAAAAAAGAGGCAACAAATACTATTTGTAGATTATTATTAGATACAATGATTTCTAACGAACAAGAAGAAAAAATGATACGTTTTTTAGAAGAAAAGACTATTCAATGAAGCTTTGATGTAAACCAAGATATTCTTCTTTATAAAAATAATACATTACATAATGAATAAAAGAATTATCGGAATGATTCATTTAGGAAGGATAAGATGAGTTTCCGAAAGCGATATCAAAAACATTATTGAAGACGCTCTGTACGATTTGGAACAACTTCAAAAATGATGAATGGAAAATATATGCATTATAAATGAATCAGATATACCATACAAAATAAATATTTCTGATATTGAGAAAAAGTATTTTTTGAAGATAGCTAAAAAAATCAAAAAAAAAGCAAAAGTAAATTTAGGGATTTGTGTTTTATATAATGATTGGAAAGCCACATTAGATATAGCAAAAGCTATTAATGCTCAATTTGTAAGAATAGACACATTTGTAGACTTAGTTGAATCAGATGCTGGAATCATTTATCCAGAAGCCGAAAAAATTAAAGAACATCAAAACAAAATTTGAGCTGAAAATGTTTTATTACTAACAGATATTCATCCTAAATATAAAAAACTTCTTGAAGACAAAACGCTAAAAACATCAGCCAATGAGGCTTTTAGCAAATGATCAAACTGAGTTATCATAACAGGTACCTGCTCTTGAGATGCAGTACAACCAAAAGAAGTCAAAGAACTAAAAAGAGAAATATGAAATAAACCATTATATCTATGAAGTTGAGTTTCTGAAGAAAATATTGAAAAATATTGGGAATATATAGATTGAGTTTTTATATGAACGTCATTAAAATACGAATGAAAAATAAATTTAGAAAAAACAAAATCATTTATAAGTTTATGTAAAAAATTAGAAAATTCTAAATAAAATTAATAAAAAACTGATCTGAAATGGTCGGTTTTTTATCCTACTACTTCTAGCTCCTTGATAAGCATTTTGATATGCGTTACTTGGAGTTTTTTTATATCTGAATAGGAAAAATTTTATTGAACTTAATATCCAAAAAGATAAACGCAATAGTTTGACATATGAAGATTTAATAGAAGTTATCTAAGATGATATATATTATAGGAGATGAAATGTTATTTAGAATAATTGATGACCTCCTCTGCTCAGAATTTAACAAGTTTATCGAAATCTTTATCTGCTAATCGGAATGTTAAGAGCTTCTCTCTAAGTTCAGCATGTATAGCATATCATTTATCTTCATGAAAAAGCAATCCCTTTGCTTCTTCATTTAAAATAACAGTAAGGGACTCTTTTAGCATTTCAAATTGAAAGTTTGTTAAGCTTTTTATATAATCCTTTGATCGAAAATAGTGCATAAATTGGAGATGTAAGATTTCATGGAGAAAAAATCATACAATATTGTGAAAATCCCAATGTATATAAAACAAAAAAAATCCATCCTTATAATTATAAGGTCCACGAGGAAATGTAGTTAAATAAATCGTGAAATTATTTCTATAAAGGGGTCTTCCTGTAATTCTTTCAAGCACACCACAGGTTTCAGAAAAGCGTTCTGCAAGCTCTTTGTCTACTATATTGGTTACTTCCTTAATATATTGATTGTTTATAGCATATTGATTTCTTAAAAAGTTTTCCATATAGACTTTAGTTTGTTCAACCGTTTTCCCTTGTAAATACTCTACAATTTCAGGATATTTGGCTATAATTCTTTTTTTTCGATCAACATCATAAGAAATTTTATTACATCAAACAACTCGATTTTCTAAATCTTTGTTGATATCTAATAATATATTGTAGCTATGAATCATCGGAATTTAATGGAGAAAGATAAACATGGAAACTCATTATATTTTTTTAAAAGAATAAAAAAAGGGCTTCTTGAAATTCAAGAAACCCAAATCAAATATACATTTAAGTACAGTCACAGTTACAGTCGCCTGGCTCTCCAGAAGAGCAAGGACAATCACAATCGCCACACGGACTACAATCATACATCTCTGTATTAGTTACCACTTTTTCTAAATGTGCGGTGTCATTAAACGACAGACTCATCAGATTTTTCATAATATACCTCCTTTCTAAGTTTTAATTATTTATTAACTAGAGAATAAAGATTCTCTATAAAAAAACAATTATAAATTATTTTTTATTTTCATAAGTCTTTCTTTAGCATATAATTTATAATAAACAGGAAAAAATAATTTATAAACTTCACAATGAGGGTCTTTCCCTTCTCCACGTTCCAAAGGACATCCTCCCATACAATGATATCGATATTGACATGATTCACAGTCTGATGGTAGTTCTTTATAATATGTTTTTCTTTGAATAATGGATAACAGGTCGCTATCTTCAAAAATAGAACCTGAAGGAGTATCTACTCCAAAGTTTCTTTGACAAAAGAACAAATTTCCATCTGGATATAAAGCACCAGTTGAAAAGCCATTCCCACATGAAGTAAACGCAACCGATGAGAATTGAAGATCACATAATGAATGTAAGCTAGAGAATTGATATCCTTCGGTTTCGATTGCTGTTTCCATAAGTGCATAACACTCATTAAGTGTTGTGATAAGTTTATCAATATTGATCGGTTCATTTTGAACAAATGAATATCGGAATTTTAATTTGTTTGAAATAAGATATTTTGTGAGTTCAACCAAACCATCAAGATTTTTATCCGAAACAACTGTCATAATTGTTGGGTAAATAGAATTAGAAAAAAGGAATTCTAAATTCTTTTTTACCACATCAAAAGATCCTTTTCCATTAGCGAAATGGCGAGAATTGTCTTGATATTCACCTAATCCATCTAATGACACCCCAATACTTGCATTGCCACCTTTAATGAAATTAAAAATTTCATCATTCATTATTACTAAGTTAGTGAGAAAGGATGTTTGATATTTACATCCTAATAAATTAAGTTTCTCTTTGAGTTCCAAAAGATAAGGAACCCACTTCTTAAATTCCAAGAAAGGCTCTCCACCTGCAAGTCGTAAAACAACTCTTTTAAGTTTTCTTCTTTCTACAGTTTCAATAATTTTTTTGACTAGTTGTATTATTGTTTCATGACTCATGCTTTGAGTTCCCCCAAGAGTATGAATATAACAATACTCACAACGTAGATTACAAGAATTACTTGTGTGTATCCAGAAGTTTAAACTAGTTGGATCTGTTTGTCGTTGTGGATGAGAAAAAATACCAGAAAAAGAAATAATTTCTTTCTCTGAAAAGATATTACACAAATCAATAATTTTCTCTTCAGAAGTACAAAATTCGTTAGAAATATCTTGAATACTTTTTTTTCCATCAATAGCATTTAAAACTGCTAATTGATTTTTGTTAATGATCTTTACACCATCATGAATGAATAAATTAACAACTACTGAAAAGTCTTTATCAATTTCAGTAATTAAAATGTTTGGATTTTTTGTTGGTTTCATGTTTATCTCCGTTTTTATTTATGTTTTTATTTATGTTTTTATATTATATATTATACACAAACTCATTAAAAAGTCAATTAAAAAAATGTAGAATAGCATCCAAATCTGCACAGTAGATAAAATTAGAAAAAGATATCTAATAGGAGCATAATTACTTTACTTTACGTTACTAATGATCACCAAATACCTTGAAAATTATTATACACAGGATATGTTGCAACACAAATTGATTACTAAGACAGTTTTTATCCTAAAAAAACAAGTCTTTCAAATATCAGTCAACAAGATTTAAACCTTCTTAATAATAGACCAAAAAAAAAATTGAAAAAATACTTATAAAATATGTTTTTCTAAAAAACCGATCTGAAATGGTCGGTTTTTTTATATCACTTCTAGCTCCTTGATAAGCATTTTGATATGCGTTACTTGGAGCTTTTTTATATTTTCATCTAGACTATATTTTCTTGTGAGAAATCATTTTTTTTGTTCTGGTGTATAGCTTTTTTTATCTTGAGCAAAAAGCTCAAGCGCAGATGCTAACGTTATTTCTATTTCTTCTAAAAGTTTGCAGCGAGAGAATCTCTTTGGTGTTTTTTCTATAGTCTGCAATGCTTGATGAGCAAGATGATCTGCATATCACAAGTCAAATGCTGAATCTGGAAGATGTTGGGTATCTTTTATCAGTGCATTTACGATTGGGGTTTCTAACATCGTTATTTGAAGGATAAATTTTATATACTATATATATTCTATCTCGTAAGTCAATCCCATCGTATATGGGCACAATCTTGCAATAGTATCATATATCGCTATATTCACATTTAATGTTTATTTAAGGTATATTCGTATAGTAATTTATCAATTTATAATTCTTAATTTCTAAACCATGCAAAACAACCTACGATCAGCTATTGAAAATACAGTTCTCCAGCTAAAAGCGAGAGTATCTCGTTTCACATTCAAATTCTCTGATCTCAAAACATCGACGCAGATAAGTCTAAAATTTACCTTGTTTACTATGGCCCAAGTATTGCTCTTTAGCATTTTGGCGAATGGAATATTTTTCCAAAACTGGTACAGCAAGCAACAATGACAGATACCTCCTGGTCCTAGACCAATGATGGTTCAAAAAATGGTATTGGGAAAAAATAGGTCGCCAGAGATAGAAAATTTTGATGTGGATAGTCAGGAAGGACAAGCACTCCAAAAAGCGCATCGATGGAAGTCTATCGCTAAGGTCGATGATATGTATTTTATGTATAAACAAGTCGGGAATCAACTGATTGTCACCAATGTCACACCACACATTATTGTCCAGAAAAACTTGATAGGGATCAGTATCTATTTAATGATGTTCTTCTGAGCAATCGCCTATATTCTTTCTCGCTTTTTTGTAAAATCTTCTCTCAAAAAATTACATGAATTACTCTGATTTCTCGATCATTTGCATATCGACAATTTGGACCAAAAACTTGCTATCGACGGGCATCCTCACGATGAGATCAATAGAGTAAGTCAAAAATTTAATGAGGTATTGGAAAAAATACATAAGCAAACTTTGAGTTTAAAAGATTTTGTAACCAATGCGTCGCATGAGCTGAAAACACCGCTCATGAGCATGAGTACAGAAATCGATTATGCTACCAAAACCAAAAACTATGATGAATGACTGAGCAATCTCAAACAGCAGCTAAAATGAATGAATGCGTTATTGGAAACACTGGTAACTATTAGCAAACTGGAAGCGGTAGCATCTCTGGAAAAGAAACAAGTAGCTTTGGATGAACTAACAGAAATTATCGTTACAGATATACAAAAAAATTACCAAGATAAAAATATCATCCTTACTCCTCACCTCCAAAAAAATATCTCTAAAAAAATACACAAAGAAAGTCGAATGATTATTGTAAAAAATATTTTGGAAAACGCCTATAAATTTACTCCAGCAGGAGGTTCGATAGATATAAAGTTGGACGCCAAAAAACTTGTTATCAAAGATAGCGGAAAATGAATTTCACCAAGCGATCTCGAACATGTACGAGAAAGATTTTGGCAGGCTGACCGTAGCAAAACTGATACGAAGAGTTTTGGATTGGGATTGTATTTGACGAAACTGCTCGTAGAAAAACATGGTCGAACGATAGCAATGAGTAGCAAAGTAAATAAGTGAACGGTATGTACAATAACATTTTAAATAAAAACATAAACAAACCCACCCCGACCCTCTCCCGCCTTGCGGGATTCCGTATGACTTCACCTTGACAGGGCGGGAGCTAAGGAAAAAATATAAAAAAAATATTTTTTCATATAGCCCCCTGACAAGGGGGAATGGGGGTTTGTTAAAATAAATAAAATAAAAAATTATTTAATTTCTAATTTATTTCTATGAAACTACTTCTTGTCGAAGACAACAAAACTATCGGGAACAATATCAAAAAATATCTCGAGCTGGAACAGCATGAGGTTATGCGAGCTGAAAATGGTTTATATGCAGCTGAAATACTCAAACGTCATAGCTTTGATATCATCATTTTGGATCTTATGCTTCCTGGTATGGATGGGATGAGCTTATGCAAACAGATTAGAAAAAACCATACCACACCTATACTTATGACGACAGCCAAAGGTGAGCTGGAAGACAAATTGGAGTGATTTGCCTGCGGAGCGGATGATTATATTGTCAAACCTTTTGATTTGAAAGAACTGGATGCAAGAATTAGTGCAATTGTAAAAAGGCTTCCCACGAGAAATATTTTGGAATATAAAACGCTACGTCTCGAAAAAGATCAGAAAAAATTATTCAAGAATAATAAAGAAATCAAACTGACCTTAAAAGAATTTCAGATTATTGAATATCTTTTGGATCGCGTTGGAAGGAGTATTTCCAGAACGGAGATTATAGAAGAAGTACGAGGCAATGATCAAATTTTTGAAGAAGACGCAAAACTTGATGTGTATATTTCCAACCTCAGAAAAAAATTGGGTAAGACGGTTATCGAGACAATCAAGGGCTTCGGATATCAAATCCCAAACAACTAACAACTAACAACTTACAACTAATAACTAACAATGATGGATTTTTTTATATAGTATTTTCAATAATTGTTAGTTGTTCACTGTTAGTTTTTAACTTAAATGGTATTTAAGGTAATCTTTAGTTTT
>CAZKEK010000022.1:0-10891 GCA_964551805.1 uncultured Candidatus Peribacteria bacterium | reverse complement strand
AAAATCTCAGTATTGGCGGCGTTGTTGAAGCACTGAAACGCGATGTACAATACGACAATGATGGAAAAGCTAAGCTGGAAGCTTATAATTATTACGGGTACGTGGGATATGATTTCCTACAGTGGTTGACAATTTTTGGCACACTGGGCGGGTGTCAGGCAAAAACTACCGAAGATGACACGCTCGGTAACGCCAAGGTCAAGTGGTCGGCAGGCTTAAATCTGAAAATCTGGCACTTTGACATTAATGATCCGTCATGGATGGCGGGGCGATGCAGTATCCGTGCCATGGGGGAATATTCGCAATACCAGTCAGGCAATACGGATACAACCAAGTTGCAATGGCAGGATCTGTATGCATCGGTGACGCTCAATTATGAAGTTTTTGTATCGCGCATGGATGATATCGACGTATATCCGTATAGTCTTTTATTATACGTTGGTCCGGCCTTTTCCAAGTTGAATGGCAAGCGCGAAATAGCGACGCAAAGCTACGATTTCAGCGAATCCCACAATATTGGCATTGCCACCGGCGCAGATTTGTTTGCCTCGCTATCGGAGGCGCATTAATAGCACGTTCTAGCTACCTTTATGCAAGTTGGATCTTCTTCCGATTAAATATTTTCTTCTCATTATTTTCTCTTATCTACGCAATCAAACTTTTTCTCGAGCCAACCAATATAGCGGTTATCATTCCCCAAATCGCAGCCAAAAAACCTATCATCAAAAAAACAGTTCCCGCAAAAAAAACTGCTACAAAAAAAGTGATAAAAAAAGTCATCAAGAAAAAACCAGTAGCCAAAAAGAAATAGTTTTATCTCTTTAGGATATTGCTATGCGTGAATACTACGATGATGGAGGATGAGAAAAAAACACTTTTCTCTATGAAACAAAAGAAGAACTGAATATTTTTTACGATGAACTCACCGACACACCTCCCTTGGAAGACGACGGAATACTTGAAAATTAAAATAACTAACTAGCAAATCCCGCTCACCACCTCCCTGATAGGGGAGGAAACGAAGGTGGGGTTGTTAAAAAAAAATAAAATGAAAAAAAATAAATTAAATAATTTTGAATTCTGCACTTTACATTCTGCATTCCCTTTATGTTGTATATCCGATACGAACATCTTTCAAAATCCCACCCGAGTTTCCGTGTATACAAGATCCGTGAAAAGGATCAGATTTTGCAGTATATTCTCCATGAAGATATCGTCAAAATAACAGATGAATCACGAGAATACCCAAAATATACTCACTACTTTATGCTAGATGAAAGTAGATTTTCGTTTTTTAGATTTGATATTTTCCAGACCTATACGACAAAATTTAGCCTCCAAGATCTCAAAAATATTATCGAAGAAAGATGCCAATCTACCAAGAAACACAATGATGTAGATGGAGAGAGAATCATGGTCTACATTGATAGTATTCATATCGACGGCGAAGAGAAAAAACATGTCATCGGGGAAACCGGTGAAATATTTTTCAGATTATATATTGTGTATTTGCATAAGCAGACCTTGAATATTATGAATTCTGTATATGGAAATCTTATGAAAACTAAGAACATCAATATACTCCCCCAGTCATTTCATACGATGCTATTTTTGAGAAACAACTTGAAAAAAGACAATTTTGTCTTGCTCTATATCACCGAGCATTCCTGCAAAGCGATCAAAATAGAAAACGGATTTTACCATAGCGTAGAAGTTTTAAATCTAGGAATGGGCGCGCTCAAACAAATGTACAAAGACAATGGAATCGTCCAATACTGGTACAAGACCTATGAATTTATCGAATCAAACACGCTCGCCAGAGACTTGGTAAAAGAGACATTACAATTTTATTCTGAACTTTTTTGCAAACGATTTCCTGAAAAAAACCTTCTCTGAACTGACGTCATCGTTATTTCTCCTATCACGAAAAACGTGCATTTCATCGAAACATTCAACGAAGAATACAAAAAAATAACCAACAATTATATTGTTCCTTTTCATCATTCTGAGAAGCTCAACACCTTTGGAAAAGTTCGAGATCCTGATGATATGGACGCTATTATTTTGATGAACCGTGACGAAAAAATAAGAAACACGCTCCTGCCAAAAGATGAACTAACAACTAACAGTGAAGAACTAACAATGTAAATGAGTGATAAATTTATTTATTTTCTTTCTGATCTTATGTTTATAACTAAATCACTTTTCAAAGAATTTATAGAATCTCCAAAACTTGCTTGGTTTCATATAAATGACAAAGAAATATACAAAAACATCCAAGAAAATATGTACTGAGGTATGGATGGTGCAGCTATTGGACAAAGCGTAGAAGACATGGTAAAACAACTATATAGAGGAAAAGATATTGTTGAAATAAATACCACAAATCTTGATTATAAAAATTGGCATCAATCTTATCACGAATTATCTAGCAAAGTAATAGATCAAAATCCAGATGTCGTCTATCAAGTATGATTTGTCGCTGACAATTTATTTGCTAAAACAGACTTTCTTGTAAAAAATGAATCGTGAACATACGACCTAATTGAAGTAAAAAGTAAAAATACTATTAGAGAGACCAATACAGATCAAACTCTTGCTGATGAACTTATCACAGATGTAAGTTTCCAAAAATATGTATTGCAAAAAAGTTTATGAGAAAAGTTTTCGTGAAACTGCTATATTATTTATCTCAATAAAGAGTTTAAAAAACATTGAGAAATAATCCCTAGCGAGATTTTGAAGCAAGAGTTAGTAAATAATGATATAATGACTGACGATGCTATAGAAAATATTTTAACAACCATGGAAAGCGACCTTTCGTTGAGTTTGGCTGATTTTAATAAAAAATATCCATACGATTGATGAGATTATTTTACTTATTTTGGAGAAAACCCACCAAAAAAAAGTATCCGAAATATCGCAGGTATTGATAAGAAGAAAAAACAGGCTCTCTATAATATTTGAAAGATATTGATTGATGATGTTACAGACGAAGATGTTCTAAATATATTATGCAATAAAGATGGCTGAGAAAGCACATCATCAAAATTTATGAATTTACGAAAGCAATGAGAGACCTTATTAGATAAAGAAGGGATTAAACAAAGGCTGGATGGATTGATATTTCCATTATTCTTTTATGATTATGAAACCATTTGTTTCCCTATTCCTGTATTAGAATGACTATGACCGCGAGGACAGACTGTCGTCCAATATTCAGTTCATAAGATAGACCAAGATTGAACAATTACTCATAAAGACTGTATTATTAATCCAGGAGAAATAGATAACAAAAGAATTATAAATAGCGTGGTTGAAGATTTAGAATATGGAAAGTGAACCTATATAGTTTGGAACAAAGCCTTTGAGTGTGGTAGAAATAAAGAATCGTGAATACTGTATCCAGAACACGCAAAATCATTTGAAGCTATAAACAACAATACATTTGATTTAATGATGATTTTCCGTGACTTACTCTACTTCGATCGTAGATGTTTGTGATCGGCATCTATCAAAAAAGTCTTACCCGTATTGACGGATATCTCATACGATGATTTGGATGTAGGAAATGGTGGAGTCGCTATGAACTTATTATATGAAATCCAGCAAGGAAACATAAAATGAGCTGAATTAGAACAATCACTCAAGAATTTGCTGACGTATTGTGAGCAAGATACACGAGCAATGGTTAGAATTTGGGAAGTAGTGAAAGAAAAAATAAAATAGTTTTATTTTCTATTTATTTGTGAGATGGCAAAAAAAAGCAATCCAGAAAATCTTCTTGTTATCGTCAAGTGGCAACTAAAAAAAATGATAGGTGAAGTAAAATTGATAGGAGAAATTGCAAAAGATCAACAACTAAAAAATACATATCCTAATTTTGTGAAAAGACAATCAACTGATATTATCGATCATTGTATCAATGATACCCAATCTATGTTTAAACGAGAACAGAACTGATTTAATAAAATAGTTTATCGAGAGGATTGTTTTGTTACTAATGAATTTGTAGATAAATCTAAAGTTAATAAGCTGAAGAAAGATGAAATGACACATATAGAACATGTTATTCCGAAAGCAGATTTTCATCATCATATATTCGAGATTATTGAAAACAACCCAAGTAGTTTAGAATTGATGAGGGAAACTGTAAAAGCATTTCTTTCTCCAGTTGCTATGATAAATAGGCGACATATTAAAAAAAACAACCCTTTAAAAATTAAACATATAAGTCACAATGAAGATATTCAACATCCTTTTAAAAGGTATAATGACGCTGGTATTAAAATTTTTACCTATCGTGGTCAGCCAGTAGATAATGATACACGGTCAATCGATAACCACTGGGAACTTTTAAGAGGAGTTCCTGAGTTTAAAGAAATTATGGATGCGTTTGGAATATAAGAAACACTCTCCTGCCTGATAGCGAGAAGAGTGAATCTAGTGAAGTGGAAATGTAGGATTATTTTTTATACATTTACATTGATCATATTTCCACTTTCGTATTTACGTAGTCATCTATAAAACACAAATGTTCACAGACTTGCAAAAAACAATGTACCTGATACCAACAGGAGAATTTTTTGCCATGAGAATCCTGAGGAAATAATGTCATATGGTAAATATGCCACGAAAAATACTGGTATGACCGTCATAAATAATACTTTAAATATCATGCCATTGAATATTCCTGGTGGATAATGACTAGGCCCAAGTATAGCTTCAAAAACACCTCTGCTGAGTTCTTTTGAACTTCCTATCCAAAATGCTAGTGATTCAAAAACCACCATAAATCATGCAAAAATAATTCCTGCACAGATAGATACAAATATGACTTTTACAATAAAGATCGGCGTTAAATCCTTGACGAGAAATAGCAATCCTATACCGTAGATCAAATCACCTATCGCAGTAATACTAAATCCTGAGGATAATATTCTGAGTAATATATTTTTTGGTAAGAGTAAATGTGCGTCAAGTGATCCATTCATAATCATCTCTCCGATTTTACGTGAACCATAGAGAAAGATATGCATAAAACTATATCCCCCAAGAATGACTATGAGTAGCTTTATATATCATTGGAAATCCATACCTCCTATTGTACCGAATTTACTAAAGAAAAAATAAAACAATACGAGCATGACAGCATCGTTGAGTATCATAGAGATCACCTGTATAATAAAAGATGTCCTATATGCCAAGGCAGAAAGAATATTGAGTTTTCGGACATGAAACAAAATTTTGAGCATACGAATAATTATATAAATAAATTTATCATCAGTTTATAGTGAGTCTTTTTTTTGCTTGAGAATAGATAAAATAACAAATACCTATTATTGCTACAATCCAAAACAACTGCATACCTGCATAGTGTAAAAATGTATGTATGGTGAATTTAGTAAATATCAATCATGCCGTATATCCTGTATAAGCAAATGGTGAAGCGAATGCTATCACTTGCAAAAAGAGAGGTAAGAACGGAATAGGCAAGATATTCCCTCAGAAAAATAAATCCATCTTGCTATACAACAGTCTGAATGAATCTGCATCTTCTGTGTAAAATGCCAGCAATCCTATCATAAAATATCAGAAGAACATGAGGATCATACCACCAAACAATAAGTATAATCACCCCAACGATCATCAGAGAGAAAACGGTATTGATCACAAAACTAGATATCACAATCATATTCCTATAGCCAAAGAAATGGCTAGATTATATATAGATTTGGCAAAAGATTCAAAAAATTTGTAAGAGATATAGTTGACGGGATTGAGCAAATATATAGCTATTTTTCCTGTTTTGATATCCAGATTTACCTCATCAGTTATCCTAGATTTTGACACCACAACTGCCTGGACGAATATCAATGCCCGGGTCACTTGTGCTAATGTATAGCCGTTGATACTAGCTTCTGGACTTACTGCGTAAATTGCTTTATAGAAAAAAATTATCACCAACAACCTAAGTATGTAGATTATATTGATTCCTATAATATCGTGAATATATACGGTATAATTTCTAAAAGAAATAGAAAGCACACCTCGATATTGTCTGAGTGTTTTCTTCATTGGTAGCACTATTAATAAAACTCTTTTATAATTTCTTCGATGGTAGGATCTTTGATTTCTATATCGTCGACATCGTAATTTCCTGTCACCATTTCAAATGTTTTCTGCAGATTTTCTTTTGTATTGGGAATCTCAAATTCTACATAGTCGAGTTCTTTTTTGGTAATGTTCATAAAATCTAGTGCTTGGAACTGTGAACTATTTGCAAGCTTTACCTTGATAATTTTTTTCTTGATATGTTGTTTTCTCAAGTCGACAATACTTCCATCGTAATAAATTTTTCCGTGATTGATGATAATGACTCTATCACATACTTGTTCAATATCTCATAAATCGTGTGAAGTCAGAAATATTGTTGTTCATTCGAGATCATGGATTTCATTTATAGTTTCTCTAAGTTTTTGCTTGGCAATCATATCCAAACCTATAGTCGGTTCATCGAGAAAGATAATCTCTGGTGAATGAATCAAACTGGAAACTATTTCACATCTCATCCTTTGTCCGAGAGAAAGTTTTCTTACTGGCTTATCAATCATATCACTAATTTCAAATTTTTTTACAAGGTAATCGATCCTTTTTGCGAGCTTTTCTTTTGGTATATCAAAAAGTTTTCCCATTAGCGTAAAGGTATCTCCAGCAGTCAAGTGATATCGTAATCTTGATGTCTGACCAAATACTGCACCGATTTTGTACACCAATTTTTCTCTTTGCTTAGAGGGATCAAGTCCTAGAACTTTAATATGTCCGGATGTCGAATGAAGAATACCAGTAAGCATTTTTATAGTCGTAGATTTTCCTGCTCCATTTGGTCAAAGAAAGGCAATTTTCTCTCCTTTTTCTACTGAAAAATTTATCGAATCCACTGCTTCAAATTCTTTGAATGTAGGGTGAAAAATCGATTTTATCCTATTGATAAATCATTGTTTTTTGATTTCTATTTTGAATATTTTTCTGAGGTCTTTGACCTCTATAATAGTAGACATGGCAATAATTAGTAATGTAAAATTATTTATTTCAGCTTCATGATAATAAAATCTATTCCATTTTCTATGGCTCGTTTGATAGTACAGATAAGTTTTTCGGGAATGTTTTTTGTGATGATTTTAAATCCAAGCTTTTCGTAATATTGTCCCAATGGTTTTCTGGTCGCGAGGAAAATGTCGGATATTCCCCTTTTGTCGGCAATAAGTTCCTGAGCCAAAATCAGTCATAATTTTTTCCCTCTATATGTTTCATCTACTCGAATCGATCAGAGTTCTAATTCTTGGAATCCTATCTTGAAAAGCCTTCAAAATGCCACAATTTTCTTCCCGTCTCTTATCCGATAGAAATCATTTTGTTTGATTTTGTAACGTCAGATATCATGCTTTTCCATAAAGAGTTTCATCTTTTTGTATTCCAGCAATGAAAGTTTTTTGTCGATACGGAGTCATTGTGGTAATGATAGCTGCATGTGATAGATAAGTAGATAAACATCTATTTGTTGTAAATTCTGTATTCTACTGCGGGAAAACTTGATGATTTATCAAACTTCCATTCAGTAAATATCTTTTCGTTTCCTGACTCGTCGCGTTGGAGTTCTCAACCAAAACGTTCTGCAATTTTTTTGGTAGCGATATTATCTACATGTGCCCTATATACCAGATAATCAAAATCACTATGCTCTTGGACTCGTTTAATAATAGTTTCTATCATTTCTTTCCCGTATCCTTTTCCTCGTGCGGATTGTTTGAGCCACAATCATAGTTCTGGTGTTTTTGTGTCGAGGTTTTCTACTCCGCAAGTTCCTATGAAATCACCTTGTGTATCAGTTACAATAAAATTCATCTTGCCTCCAGCGAGATGTTTTTCTTTACTATTACGTATTCGATCTTCTTCTTGTTCAATCTTTTTTGGCGTTGGAACTCTAAGATATTTTGTCACTTCATCCGTGAGTTCTTTGAATATTTCTTGGACATATTTCATACTTAGTTCTTCTCGTTGCAATGTTTCTGTAGAAAAAAGTATGTTTTGTTTTTCTCTATTTTCCATGGTTATATATAATGATAAAACGCTGAAGCGATAAAACGTCGAAGCGACATCATTTAATCATTTAGTCGTTTTTTCGTTTATTCGCTTACTATGAATCCTCCTGACTGAATGTCTCGAAGTTTTTTATATGTTCCATTTTCTTTTGCCAATAATTCTTGATGACTTCATTTTTCTATAATTTTTCATTCATCCATCACGATGATTTTATCCATTTTCATAATGGTGGAAAGTCTATGAGCAATCACAATACTTGTCTTGTTTTTCATAACTTCGTCCATCGCTTCTTGGATAAGTTGTTCTGACTCTGAATCTAATGAAGACGTTGCTTCGTCGAGGACGAGGATTCTTTTGTTTTCGAGGATCGCTCTCGCGATAGCCACTCTCTGTCTTTCTCATCCAGAAAGTTTTATTCCTCTTTCTCCTACAAGCGTTTCATATCCATGTTTCATTTTGCTGATGAAGTCGTGACATCTCGCCATCTTTGCCGCAGCGATAATTTCTTCGTCGCTTGCATCTGGATTTCCGTAGGCGATATTTTCTCTGATAGATCTATGGAATAAGACGGTATCTTGTGGCACCATAGAAATTTGTTCTCTCAATGAATCTTGCGTTACTTGTGCTATATCTTGTCCATCTATCAAAATTTTTCCTCCTTGTATATCATAGAATCTGAATAATAATTTGACGAGCGTGGTTTTCCCTGATCCCGATTGACCAACAATTGCGACCTTTTCTCCGGGTTTGATTTTCAATTCAAGCATATTAAATACTGATTTCCCATCCACGTATGCAAACACAATATTTTCAAACTCCACTTTCCCCGCAGACACCGCCAATGCTGTAGACGTATGATCTACAATTTCATGTGGTTCATCTAATATTTCCAACATTTCTGCTGACTCACCAATAGCTCTATTAAGCTGTTTAAGAATCTGTCTGATATTAAAGAGTTGGTCAAATACTTTGAAGATATATACTTGAATCAAAATAATTACTCCAGCTGAAATTTTTCCTGCACCTCGTGCTTGTATAGCAAGATAAATAGATCAAATTTCAAAGAAGAAAATAAGTAATGTACTTCCAAAAAACATCCACTCTCATCTCATCCATTTCACTTTTGTAAGACGTTCTCGCTCTTTTATAACTGCATCGAATCTTTGGATTTCTCTCGGTACTGATGCAAAAGTCAAAATATTAAAATTGTTTGTTATAGAATCAGCAAGTTCTCCCGTAGTTTTTGAATCTTGCTCATTAGCTTTTATCTCATAAGGAGTGTTTCGTTTAAAAAATATATATTGTAATAATGCAAAAACAATAATAAACCCTAAGAAAACCATTCAAATTGCTAAGTCTTTTTGACTCACTACAACAATAATAAATGGCATAAAAATAACTATTCTCATTATATTGAAAATAAAATTATCAACTATATTTTCATAAGAACCCACTAATTTATTTATTTTTTTAACCAATGCTCCAGAAAAATTGTTGGTAAAAAACTTGTAAGAATGCCTATGTATATATGCAAAACACTGTTGAAATATTCTTCTCATTATTTTTGGTTCTAAACTTACAAGACCAAATCCTACCATTCTCCATCATACTATAGAGAATATTTCTACTACTACCATCATTCATAATATTCCCATCAATATTGGAACCAATAATTGTCTATTTATTGTACTTGTTTGTACAACGTCTACAATTTTTGTATAATATATCGGCAAAATCAAACTAGATAATGAAGCAATAATTATTCCTATTGTTGCTAAAATAAATGGCAATTTTCTTGTCATAGTCATTTTTCGAAAATATGAGATTACTCTTCGTGTTGTTATTGTTTTTGCTGGTTTCTGTTTTTTTTCTTTGATCATTTTGATTATATAATTTTGTAAAAAAAAGCTACGGAATGTTTCTTTGTTCCGTAGCTTGATATCATATCTCTATTTACTGAGTCATCGTAAAATATGTCTCCGATAGGTATCAAGCCACGGCGTCTGATGCAAAATAATTCATCACGTATAATGTAATAATGTTCATTATCTTCGGAGAAAAAGTAAAGCTTACACTCTATTATACGAACAAGTGGACACTTTGTGACAAAGAAAAGTTTTTCACTATTTTATTAGTGGTTTTCCTGTCATTTCTTTTGGCTGATCTAGTCACATAATTTTCAAAACGGTCGGTGCGATATCTGCAAGACCTCATGTCTTTTTGATTGGCTGGACTTTGCCTTTGCTGATGTATCGACACGGAACGGGATTCATAGTGTGTGAGGTGATTGGTGCTTCTGGTGTACCCATATCATCGCTATTTCCATGATCTGCAGTAATCAACAATTCGTATTTATTTTTTTCACAGAAAGTAATTATTTTTTCTACAATACTATCAAGTTTTTTTATCGCTACCACAACTGCTTCCATTTTTCCTGTATGTCCTACCATATCTCCGTTGGCAAAATTGACTACAACAAAATCGAAGTCTTTTGCTTTGTGTATGAATTCGTCATAAATTTCTTGTGCAGACATTTCTGGATCTAAATCGTAGGTTGCTACTTTATGTGAAGGAACGAGAATATCTTTTTCTCCATCTCGAACGATTTGTTTGTCTCCATTGAAAAATTTCGTGACGTGAGCAAATTTTTCCGTCTCAGCAAGATGCAATTGACGAAGCTCATGACGTGAAATGACTTCAGATAATGTGTTTTTTATCTCTTGTTCTTTTATACATGTAGGTCAATCATATTCTTTATAATATTTTGTCATCGTAGCAAAATAGATAT
>CAZKEK010000021.1:0-10922 GCA_964551805.1 uncultured Candidatus Peribacteria bacterium | reverse complement strand
CAGTCCCTGAGGAATTTTTTAATAATGGCATGAAACGGAAATATTCGAGAAGTTGGAGTCCGGTAAATCTTCCGACAGCGATATTGAGAAGAAAAATCAGAATTAATAATTCAGGAAAAGCCAAAAGTAATTGTTTGAGACTAGTTCGATAAAATAATCCAAAAACACCAAAAGATACCAAAAGAAACTCCATAAATGCTATCCGTCGTCCACCGCTAAAGATTTTGAATCATTCATTAAATACTTTATCACTAACCAAAACAACAAAAATAATAGGAAAAATAATAAATCCATTGGCGAATATTTGCATATCAATGAAGTTGAGTCAAAGAATAGTGTTGAGTCCAAAAAACAATAACATAAAGAAAAAATAGAGGAGGATAAGAAGCGATGTTTTAGCATTGTGAAGAAGATATATTTTTTTGCTAAAAAGCTTCATAATGGTCTTGGTAAGCAATCAAATCCCCAACAGTGCTAAGCTAAATGGCACTCCAAGAATGGTCATAGATACCGCAAATAGCAATGGACTATATACCCCAAAAATAGAAAATCAAACAATCTGTCTCAGTGCGCTTATAAGCAACGTTCATAATGATAAAACCAAAAACATAGTGATAAGTTCTACAGGAAATCCATGATAAATAAGACGATCCACGAGATAAGAAATAGCAAGATATTTAGGACTTCACTGAAACGACAGAGAAAATGGCGTAATATATTCTTCATGCGTAGTCATTTTGCCTAAAGAAAGTGTCGAAAGAAAATTGAGCAGTTTGTCTTCAGAAAGCGTATATATCGTAGTAATGTCGATAGGTCTAACATATTTAGCCAACATTCTCTTGAGAAAAAATTTATTGCTATTGGTTACGAGATAAATTTTTTTGTTGTTGAGATTGAGATTATCGGTTGTATGTAATTTTCCTAAAATTTGAAGCAGAACATCGAATTTGGGCGTATTGATGATGATGGTATCGCTCGCTTGGATTGTATCCAGATTATCTTCTATTTTGGTAAATATTTCATCTTCAGAAAAACTATTCATATCGGAAATAAATATTTCTTGGAGCAATGTTTTTTGTTTATCAAAATTTTGCTGAAATCACAAATCAAATTCTTCTCACTGTTTCCCCAAATAGATAATAGAGTTTTTGTAATTTATACCTTTGGTCGGAGCCGCACAATGACTTTGTCATTCACAGGGTGTTGGAGTAAATTGTGCTGAAGTGGTCGTAAAGAGAAATGCACTTCCTGCAAGTACTGCTATAAGGGCGATGATTTTTTTCATAAGAAAAATACAGACAAGTAAATCGTCCGTATTTAACTGATTTGACCAGAAGATTCAAGAGGAGTTATCCTTATTGTTTGTTGAGGATTTTAACTTCTCATAATTTTTCTATATCTTTTTTTGGAATGGTAATAATATTTCATTCAGTATATTTCCCATCGTGTTGTACTATCACCTTGAGATTATTAAAATCTGAAGAGATAACTTTTGCTTTTTGTATGCCATTGGTAGTAGGTATGGATATAATATTCCCTTTTTTTAATAAATCTCTTGATTTGAGTTTATTCCATTCTACTTCTTGGATATATTTCCCTCTATACTTTTTATAATGTACCATTTCAAAGAGATTTACTAATGCCTTTTTTTCTTCTTGGATATATTCTTTCATACCATTAAATCTAAAATCTCATTTCCACAGATTTTTTTCAATGTTTGTTTTTCATTCAGTATTCATTTTTTTATTGAACGCTCCAGCTCATTCTTCAAGTTTTACATTAAATACTTTATCAACGAGTTTGTTCTGTGTAAGCTTGCTCGTATCAGTACCTAATTTTTGGAAGAGACTATCCAAAGTAAAAATATCATCAAAAGAGACTTTAGCTGACATTGCCTTCCTATAGAATATAGCTCTTTCTCCGTCATTTGCTAATGATCTCAAATATTCTATAAGTTTTTTTTCACCTCTAAAATAGATGACATCTTTTCTGTTAGAACCTTTTTCATCCCAAGGATAATAGCATTTCACTCTTTGTGCTAAATTGAAAGCTATCTTAGATATTGACGCTTCTTTTTCTTTGGTTATCTCTCATACAGCGTTCAATTTTTTCCATGCCTTGATAAGGTGATAGGTATCTTCGAAGTTGTAATTTTCTCATATAAAGACAGCTATAAACGTATCATTGGGGATAAGAGGATAGTCATCTAGACTATATTTCAATAATCATTCATTAAGTTTTGTAATTCATTCTTCGATATTTTCATATCAGGATCACACAACGATCATTCAATTTTTTTCTTGATTATCTGACCTTATCATATGTCCACCATCTTCATGGCCTATAGTGGTCAGAATTTTATTGAATAGATCTTGATCTTTATCTGGATATTCACGTACTTTGCTACTGAATGGGACGGCATATCAAGTTTTTCATTTTTCTTTTTTTTGTGGTCGTTGATTGATGTCTTCATAGAAGTGCTGTTTGATATGCTCAGTACCTTCCATAATGGTAGACATAGAAAGTTTTCCTCTTTCGGGCAATTTTTTTTTATCTTGGGAGATTTTGTTCGAGATATTTTCCTTAAATGTAGTGAGGAAAGAAGAAAACAAGTCGTTCTCTTTTTGTGTCAGTCTATTTTTATTTTTTTGATATTTACCATTACACATAGATAAAATAATTGTTTTTTCATCGTCACAATTGCTTATTTTTGGACCATAAGCTTCTGTCTGCAAATGGTTAATCTCTTCAATATAGGATTGCTTTTTCTTATTATATTCATTTCATAGTCAGATATTTTTAATCTTAGCTGGATTTTTTTTGATTTCAAACATTGATCCTTCAAGACGAATGTCATAGCCGGATTTTTCTGCCTCAAATAATGTAGATCTTTTAGCTACTTTAGCCTTTATAGATGTTTCATTAACCATTTTAAGAAGAAATGATTTGAGATCTGAATCTATATTTTGATCAGCTTGTATTTTTTTTTCTACACTATCAAACTCTTGTAATGCTGATTCGATGATATTAATTCTTTCTGTTATATCGTATTTAGAGAGTTTATCCTTTTTAGGAAAAAATTTACTAGAGAGGTAGTTGGTATAGGTATCTAATCATTCTCCTTTAGATTTGATATAACTCAATTTTAATCCTAGTATTCATGTAAGGGTTTTATCCAATCATTGAAGATTTTCGGCATATGATTTGTAGGAGTCCATAAGAATAGAAATTGAAAGATAAATATATCTTAATTATATATAAAAAGCGATGAATTGTCAAAAAGAATAGCTTGAATTTTCCAAAGAAAAAGCTACCACCCAAAGATGTTTTATATCTTGGTGATAAGTATATGTTAGTGTATGAAAAGATAGCACGATTGCAGATGAATGATTCCTGATTTTCTTTACGTACCGTTTTTGGCAAAGAAAAGCTGTAATATTTGGAACAATGACGCATAATGATGTTAGATCAGGGGTATGAGATGGGAATAGAACCATTAAATCATATGAATCTAAAACAATTTTATGTGATATATCAATCGTATATAAGTCAAAAAAAAAATGCAAAGGTGGCAGATCTTATAGCAAACTATACAAGTAGAATAGATGCGTGAGAAAAAATATATTTAGGATATGTTAAAAAAAAAAGTAGATTGGTATGATGATGAATTTTTGTTGATAAGATAAATCATGAAAGAAAATGTCTTGTATTGTGATTCAGGGCTTTTGAGCCAGAGGTGATAAATAAATTATCATTGGGATACTATATCGAATATCTCTATTTTTTATTTGGGATAGAATTAGGGGTTGAAGCATTTTCAAGATGAAGCGATAGAAATTGTTACGGTATGATTTGATCAAGTGTATGATTACCTATCCATAAAGTACAATTACACTTTACACCTTATTTGTCTGCAGTAAATAAAAATAAGATAGAAATCGATCCTGCGACAATACATCAGGAAACAATTATTTTAACTCAGGAAAATGAAAGTTTAGATTGGTTTGATACAATAAATGTTCGGACATCGCTATCTCACGATGATGCAGAAAAACAATATGGGATATTCAAAAAAAGATGATTCAATATTAATTATTTTTATTTACCATAAGTACGTATATGAATATAGATCATATGAATATAAGAGGATATTTGATTGTTCAAGAAGCATGGAAAAGAGGCTATGAGATAGAGATGATCTCTGAGAAATTCAGCCTATTTTACCTAATTCTAGGAGAAAAGAAAATATTATTCAAAAACGAAGATTGTGGTTTGCGTTCATGATTATCATATAAACTATGTAAATCTAAATCAATGACTAATATAATATTAGAACATTGAGGCATACAGATACCTACATACAAGCATTTTACGAAAGGTAGTTCTATTGATATTGACGACATGGAATTCCCTTTAGTGGTGAAACCCAACGATAGGAGCTGCAATAAAGGAGTGACGATATCTATAACGAATGCTGAAGATATGACAAAAGCAATAGATATTGCTTATCAGTATTCAGATGATATTATTGTCCAGAAACATGTTTCAGGAGACGTATATAGGGTATTCGTTCTAGATCATAAGATCGTTGCATTAACGAAATTAGTTCCGCCTTATATTACATGAGATGGTGTATCAACGATACAACAATTGATAGAGCAGGAGAATATGTCACCTCGCAGGCAATGATGACTTCTAGATCCTGCATATCCCATAAAGATTACCGATGAAGTAACAGCACATATAGCTAGTCTATGATATGATATATGATCAATCATAGCAAAAGATGAAAAACTATCATTGAGCAAAAATCCACAGTTATCATTTTGAGGTATTACAGAGAATATGCCCGTAGAATTCATCAACATCTCTTTGGCTAAAGATTGTTTAAAGGCTGCAGAATTGCTGGAATTGCCATGGGGAGGGATAGATGTATTATCTCCTGATATCGCATGATGAGAATATGCAATCATAGAAGTTAATGGATTACCTGATTTTAAAATGCATCATTATCCTTTCCATGGAGAGGGAATTTCTATAGCTTCCTCATTATTCGATTTTATATTGAAACATAAATAATGGCATCGCATGTAATTCATAATATAGATGACGCATTGTATTTGTTGAAATCGTTGGAAGGACAATATGTCTGAGTGAGCACATATGCTTTTGATAAGATTATATTTTCTTTGTTATTAAAGGATAAATACAAAATTCTTTGTTACAAAAACAATATCGGTATATCCGATGGTATAGAGATATGGGAATTATCTTCTCAATTATTGGAAAATAATAGAAAAAACAATAAAAATATATTAGAGCAATATATGCATACATATAATAATACAAAGGAAAAAATAGAAGGAGTGATAATAAACAAACCATCAAGTGGTATCGAATCATTTGCCAAACTAAATAAACTATCTTTATGTGCAAATTCTTTGGAACTGCTTCGTTTTTATGAAAACAAGAAAAATTTTAGGATTATCTTAAATGATCTTTGTATTGATAGTATTCATTGGAGTAAGTATGATATCAAATCGTTTGAGGAAGCTTCTTATAAACTATTGTCTAAAAAACATCCTGATGGCTTTGTAGTTCAATTGACGGATGTGCAAGATAAATTGAATGCATGATGAGCAGGAACGTTTATAATTTTTTCAGAAACTGAATGGAGTAGTGCTAAAGAGATAATAGTATCATACAGCAAAATATATGATATATGAGAAATTCACATAGCTCCTTATATCAAATGAAGTTCGTGTAGCGTGATTGGATGTGTTACGCGCTATGGTATTTTAGTGTGAGGAATACAAGAGCAGATTATAAACATGCCGGAATTGTCATGAAATATATCATGAGGAAAATTTTCTGGACATACGCGAAACATTGATATTAATAAGGAAAGCTATGACGCTATAGAAACTATGACAAAGAAAATAGGTGAACATATGAAAAAAAAATGATACAAGGGTATCTTTGGTATAGATTTTATTATAAACAAGGAAACTAGTAAGATATACCCATTGGAATGTAATCCAAGATATACAGGAGCATTTCCATTTTTATCGTTAATAGATTTTGAGGCTCGTCGTGTACCATTGGATGTTTTTCACTTCTGTGAATGTATGGATATAGATTATCGGATTGATGTTGATGAAATAAATGCGAACTACCTCTATACGAGAAAATGATCACACATAATATTATCTAATCTACAATCTAATAGAATAGAGATAAAAAACAGTATCATACCAGGTATATATATATATGACGAGGAAAAAATTGTATACAAAAGACAGGTATCTATTGACAACCGAATGATACAAGAAGGAGAATTTATACTTTTGACAAGCAAAGTGAAATGAGATATTGTTCCAGGATGTTTTGAACGAGGGACTAGGATGGCACGTTTAATATTTCCAGATTGAATATGTGACCAATGAGGAAATATGAGTAAAGATATAAAGAAAATAGTGGATGCGACGTATGTGGCGATGTTATCTTCTTAAGAGAAAAAGACGAAGGGTATTGATACCTCAAAGGAATGGAGAGGGAAAATCTTTTCAATATTGAAAGAATCCTACTTGTATTAAAATTTTTTGCATGGGAATATTTACATCTTTAGTTACTGCATACAAAGGGATCATAGAAAGGACAGGATCACTGATGAATTTAGATATTAATTGAAATGCATATCATTTTCCTCTTTCTGATTCTTGTGTAGCAATATATCACAACTCATGGGAGTATGCTTTTATAGAATCAGTATTTCATAGTTGAGAAAATATTTTTTTTGTTCTAGCAGGAATAAGCTTTATCGTACAGCAAGTGATTATTCTGTCGTTATCAAGAATGTATCCGATATACGGGCATTCTATAATTTTTTTTTTGATAGTATCTTTAGAAGAATAATTTTGTCATCAGGAGAATATGAGATTAGCTATATTTTCCAGTATGGAAGAGTTGCTATTTCTCGGATTGATTATATGGGTTTCCATATTTTACTTTATAAAATCTAAATCTTCGATTTTTACTTTCCCCTTATATATTTTATCATTATTTTTTCAACTATCTATCCATTTTTTTATTGCGTCATATCATTCCAAATAAATCTTATCTTTCATAAAAACCGTTCATTTATGAATCTTGCTCGTGTGAATTATTCATTTTTTTATTCTAATTGCCGTTTTAAATTGTACTTCTTTCGTTCGATATGGGTAAAGAAAATCTATAATATGCACAAGTTTTTTAAAATCTATATTTTCTGCTTCTTGTACAAGATAATATTTTTTGTAGATACTGTCTTTTTTGTATCATTCTGGTAAAAGGTTGTTGGCATTGTAAATAGCCAATCATTCTTCATCTTTGAGATAAAACCCAGTTCATGATCTCAAAATATTCCAACCAGACTTGAATCCATTGAGATGTCTTACCAAGTGGGTGTCAATTTCATGAGACAAAATAGAAAGCAATTCTTTTTCTCTAAAAACTCAATGTTTAGAAATACTTATTCTAATACTTTTTCACATAATGACAGAAATTCTAGAAAGATTTGTATAACTAAAGACAATATCTACGCCATAAATTTTTTTGTCTGCAAGATATTTTTCTACGGTTTTTTCTATCTCAGACAGACTAAGTGGCTCTCCCAAAAGTTTTTGATTGTCTTCTTTGGTGGAAAAAACATTTTCTTTGGAAATTTTCAAAAGCTCATCATCAAAATCACCAAATAGCTTTCTATTGTAGAGCGCTATATTTTCAAAATCTTGCTTGCTATATGCGAGAATAAGATTTCTTCTGAGCTCGAGTTCTTCTAGTTTTTCAATAAACAATTTTGTAAATGGACTTTTTAATTTGCTAAGCTGTCTCTGAAGCTTTTGTATCTCTTCTTGTATGTGGCTAAGCTTTTGTTCACTAGGTCGTTTATACATAAAAATAGGATTGTAATTTCCATGTAAGGTAATGAATTTGTCGAGTTCTGCAAAATAATTGAGCGGTCTGAGTCTTGCAGAGAGGTTGAGTTGTTTGTTCAGTCTCTCAATTTTTTGATCAATAGTATGGAGTTGTGTAGTTTCCAATGGATGAATATATTTTGGGTTGATAACATCCAAGGTATCAAATGTCTTGTGTATAGGTTTAACGAGATAATTACTTGCTGTTTTGTTTCATAAAATAATCTTGTTATCAGCGAGATTTTCAAGTTTGGTAAATCTAGTTTTTTTGAGTACAATCTCATTTTCATAGAGATCAATATATCGTTCTCTTTTGCTTTCTTTGATACTATCAAAGAGTTTGGCTGATAGGTAATTCCCAGATTTGTTGAGATCGACCTCTACGATAATATCAAAAACATCTTCCGTTTCTTTATTTTTTATAATAAATTTTGCATATTGAGAAAGGTAGAGGAGTTTGTTTTGTCAGAGAAGATCAGATTTTTCTGGAGTAAAAAGTGTTTTGGCTATTTCTACTCATTTTTCTGGATCAATGATTTTGAGATCTTCTATCTTATCCAAAACTCTTTGGAGCTTGGTATTGCTTACTTTTTGTACTTCCAATCATGCTCTAGCATTGATTTCCAAAAGCTTTGGTCATTCATTGGTAATAACCCAATCAAGTGCTAAATATCCAAGATTTACAAAATACTGTACTTTGGAAGACAGAAACAAAATATCATTTCGATAGGGAAGTTTTTTGTTTTGGAAATGAATAAATTTTTTTGGGAATTTCGTTTTGTATATCTTATTCTTCCAGAGGAGGGAAGTGATCTTTCCACTTCCGACTTCGATCCCCAATCATACTCATCATTGGGCAAGATTTGCTTTACCACCAGAGGTTTCTGTAGGCATTCTCAGCATGGTAGCAACAGGCACAAGATTGAAGACAATGACTCTAATGTCAGCTAAACCATATTCACAAAACTCTTTAAAAAACTCTCAGGCAAAAAGTTTTTCTTCGATAATAATCTTATCACCACCAAGATTCATAGAATATTTTCCATCAAGAATATCAAGTAAACGCCTTCTAAATTCATGATCAGTAAGTAGAGTATTCCCTATTTGATAGCTTCCATGATGATGAGAAAGATCCTCAAATTTTTGGAAAAAAAGGTGGTAGATTTTGTTTCATAGATATTGTCGTTTATTTTTCTTTGGGCTTGGCTTTTTTTCTTGAATAAAAGATTCTGGATGCTCTTCTTCGATATACTTTACAATATAGACTCATTGCCCTTTGCTTCATTGATTTGGCTTCACGACAAAATTTTTTTTGGGTAAATAGGAAAAATCAAATTCATAGAGTTCTTTACGAGAAGAAATGGTACCGTAAGTTTTGGCAAATGGAATTCATCTTTCACTCAGAAAATCTTTCGTTTGCAGCTTGTTGTTGGCTAAACGAATACCCTTTTTGTCATTAAATTTTTTTATATAGAGGAGGTTCCTGGCATTGTTACCAAGGATTCCAAAATCAAGCATAGCGTGATACATAAAGTAAAAACGAAGAATATATAATGAGATATCGTTCCCGTATATAGGGAAAATAGAGTAAAAATCAACGATTAGCACAAAAAACATTTTAGCAAATATTCAACTTGACTTTTGTTATAATATAAGTAAGGTTGTCTGTAAGAAACCAAAAAATATATAAAAATTAAAAATAAAAAAAAATGAAAAAGATACTGTTATTTGCTTGTTTGTTAGTAGTACTGGCAAGCTGCAAGAAGGATACAATTTATCCTGATCTAATTCCTCTAGCCCAAAAGGGTGGAGCCGAATTGGTAAAAGGCGAGGCTTATGTAGATTCTCACCGAGGAAATCTTGCATATCCCCACGCTTGCGATAGCATTGCAAAATATCTAACGAATCGACTTGATATCGTTATTTATAACGAAATTATCCCAGAATTGGACAGATTTACTACGGTTGCGACAAAAATATATCGCGATAAAAGATCTTATGAAAATGTTTGGGACCCTAAATTTGATAGAGAAGACTTTATACAAAAATTAGGGAATGATGCTATCGTTGATGCTGACGTGAGAAGAGTTCTTCCTTATTATGCAAAGGGACTCAAAGACAAAGTAATTGGATATATCGTCGATTGGGTTTGTATAGGCGGACAAATTAGAAATCAATGGGAAGATGATAATGTTCATAATTTGTTTAGAGATACAATTCCTCAGGATTATCATCCAGAATATTGGATTGTAACGTATACAAATGAAGCATATTATTATTATTTCTATTATGCTGTAGATCCTGGCAATTATGCGGAAGCAAAAAAAACAGGAAAACCTACGCCAAAATGGAATGAACTCAAAAAAATGTTTCCTATCGACGAAATAATGGGACAAACTGACTTAACTGTTTACAGAAGAGAAAGTTTACAACGATTCAACTTTATGAACGTTGGTTGGAAAACAACAATTGATTCGACAATTGTCAATAAACAATAAGAGATAGAAAATATTAATATTATTAACTAAAGAGAGGTTTTTTACCTTTCTTTTTTTTGTTTGAAATTTCTATCAGCTTCATTACTATAATAATGACTTTAGTTTTTTTAGTAACACAAATATGAAACTCTTTATCTACAACACCCTTACCCGCAAAAAAGAAGAATTCCTTCCATTGATGGAAGATCAAACATACAAAGGACAAAAAAAAGACTTCGTCGGACTCTATTCATGCGGACCTACCGTATATCGAGATCCTAGTATTGGAAATTACAGAGCGACATTCACGGCAGATCTCATTAGAAATACCTTGAAACTTATGGGATACAAGGTAAACGCCGTAATGAATATTACCGATGTCGGACATTTGGTTTCCGATGGCGATGAATGAGAAGATAAGCTAGAAAAGTGAGCAAAACGTGAGGGAATCTCTGCTCGAGATGTGGCTAAGAAATATGAAAATATTTTT
>CAZKEK010000020.1:0-11383 GCA_964551805.1 uncultured Candidatus Peribacteria bacterium | reverse complement strand
AGCTACCTTTCGTCCATCATTCGTCAATATTCGTCGCCCCGAAATTTTTCCGGGGTATTTTTTTATCAAAACAATTCTTTTTGGAGATATATCATCTGATCATATATTTTTTTCAAATCAAAATCACCTATATCATGTATTATAGGAACAATATGAGTTTGAATCTGTTTTTCTAATTCATCGTAATTGTCTGTTAGTGTTCGTTTTCTATCACTTACTTCATCACATTTTGCTCTGATTATTTCTTTGTTTGCCAAAATATCTATTCATTGTGATTGAAGATATCGTAGGTCAAAAAAATCCCTAATTGCTGGTTTTCTACGAGTGAGACATGCTCTACATTTTTCAGCTATCATCTCTTGCACATCCAAACATTGAATTGTTTGATTTTTAAAAATCATTTCTTCTGTCATAGGGTCAATAAAAATCGATTGAATATCTTTATAAACTGAAGGGAAATGTAGTTTTTGTGTATAGGTAATCTCTATTTTGATAGATTGTGGTGATTGGTCGTAGATGCTTTGATAGCCGAGTATATATTTGAGGTAAGTGTATTCTCTCTTTTTTAGTTGTTCGTTTCATTGAGCTTTTTTGTGATGGTACTGGTCATCATTTATTTTTCGTCACAAAGTACCAGTAAATTCTTTAATTTTTTCTCTGATGTGTTGTGCAAATGTTTCTCTTTTACCGTTCGTGTTTACCAAGCTATTCTCTATAGAAATAGAAAAATCCAAGTCCTCACTCAAGCGAAAATAGGGAAAATATACTTTATTGAGGCAAGTTCATCCTTTGAAGACAATCTCTGGGATATTTTTTGTAATTCGATGAAGAATGATAGTTAGATAAAAGTCTTTTTCTAATAAATATTTATTAAAATCTTTATTATTACTTTTATCAAGTAACGTAATAATAACCTCATTTTTTTCAAAGGGAAGTAGATATCATAAAATATCATTTATATTGTTGATTATATTTGTCATTTTTCAATGAAGTTTTTTACTAAAATTTGTACTCTTCTGCTTGCATATTTTTTTGATAATGAGATGATTTTTTGTTTTGAAATATTACCTGTCTGTATTTCATAATATATATCATCATCATATTCCATTTTTCCATTACTATCATCTATTAGTTGAATTAATGCTCTTTCTTTGGTCATACGTTTGTATGTACCATATCATTGTGCATTTGTTTCTTCTATTCATCGAAAAAATGACGGTCTCATTTTGCGAAAAATATATCTTTGTCCTGCAATAATTCTTTTACCATGAATACTTGTATTATATACCGTGATTCGATCAGCCAATTGCTGAGAGAAATGGTATTGATTGTAGAGATATATTCATCCTACTGCATAGTTTTTTCCTTTTCCGTATTGAGCAAGTATAGTTGTTCCTACCAATCAGATTTTTTTGTTGGAAAATTTGTTGAGATAAAGTTTTCATCTAATGATTGGCGAAAGAACTCAGCGTGTACAAAGTGTATTGATCCTGTATTTGGGAGCAAATTTATCTAGAATTTTTTGTATCAAAGAAATTTCTATGAATGGTTGGTCATAGTATCTGAGTTTTTCTTCTATTTTTTTTCGTTGATTTATAGGTAATTCCATTTTTTTGTTTGTTATCTAAAAACAACAATATTGTGTTGTTTTGAGAACAAATTGCAAGAGATAATGTTTTCAATCTGGTACTTTAGTGCCAGGGATTTTATACTCAGCAAAAAAAGTAGCTATATTACAGCTACCTTTCGTCCATCATTCGTCAATATTCGTCGCCCCGAAATTTTTCCGGGGCATTTTTTTATCGCCCATAGGGCATTTATTATTTTATCAGCCAAAGGCTATTTATCTAATCTCTATTTGGTACCCAGTCAATTGAGTTGCTAATTTTACATTAGACGCTCATTTACCGATAGCTAGTGCTTTTTGATTTTCATCCATAGTAACGATAGCTTTGGTATCAATGATTTCTACATTGTTTATTTGTGCTGGTTTAAGACAGTTTTTGATAAGTTGGATTGGATCTTCAGAGTCTTCTACAAAATCTATTTTTTCTCCGTCAAGCAATGAAAGCACCGTATTTATTCTGTCTCATCTACTTCCTACCATAACTCCAACAGGATCTACTTTTTCTTCATTGGATGTTACAATGATTTTTGTCTTTTTTCCAGGTATTCTTACGATTTTTTCGATAGTTACGATACCTTCTTCGAGTTCAGGAACTATTTTTCTAAGGATAGCTTCAATATATTCTGTAGTAGATTGAGTTATTTCAAGAACAATACCACCTTGTCCTTTTGAAATTTGTTTCAATAAGACAAATATTTCTTCTCCTGGTTCGTACATTCTGTTTGGGATTTGTCCATCTGGTTGTAATACCACAGCAGTTCCCTCGATATCAAGGATAACACTATCTGCATGTACTCTCACAACTCTTGCTTTGAGCAATTCTCCCTGTTTGTTTTGGAATTTTTCGTAAAATCTTTCTCTTTCTACAGATTTAAGGCTTTGTTTGATGGTTTGTCCAGCAGATTGAGCAGCTATTCTAGAAAGTTCCAATGATTCTGGAGTAACATTAAGCAAAAGTTTTTCTCCCAAGGTCACATCTTTTCTGATTTTTTTTGCATCAGCAAGCGTAATTTGTTGCTCTGGATCTTCGACATCTTTTACTACCTCAAGTTCTCTATAAATAGTGACGGTTCCATCATTTTCGATGTTTACCATAATCTCAGATTTTTTGTACTGAGGAAAATCCTTTTTAAATCAAGATTTGATACCAGCTTTAACGATCTCAAGTACTTGATACGGATCGAATTTATAATCATCTACAAGCGACATAATTGCGGCTTGAATACTTTTTCCATCTAATCTCATGGGCTTTTTTTGAGTAAATAAAAAATAAGATAATCTTGTTATCTTATTAATGGTATAAGTAGAATATACTTTTAACGTACATTTGCAATAGTATTTTATATACATGAATCAATAAAAAAAAGGAGTGAAATCACTCCAATAATGATAGATTTATGTTGAAAAATCTTACTTGGCTATCTGACTGAAATTCTCTTTCAAATTCAAAGAGATATTTTCCTTCTAAAAGAGGATGAGAAACAATTTGTCTGTAGAGGAGTGTTCTTACTTTATTAAAGTCCTTTAGTCCGATTATATCAATGAGCGAACCAAGTTCTTGGTTTTTTGTTTGCCGTAAAAGGAATCTAAATCCACTTATACAACTAAATTTTTTAATGGAGAAGATATGTCTTCGTTCATTACCTACAACTATATAGACGTCACGTCTATTTCTAGCAACATTTTCTTTTACTTCAATAACATACGATACTTTTTCCATACTATATCTTTTTTATTTGTTTTTATTTTTATACTTATTTAGATAAGTAAGTCAAGTACTAAAGTTTTTCTAGTAAATCCGTGATTAGTGAATTATATACATTCATTCCTTCATCAGTAAGTTGAAGTTTGGTTCAGTCAAAAGAGAGGAGTCCTTCTTTTTGATAGGTTTCCAATAATGATTTGTAGTTGGAAACGAGCATAGGAATAAATTTTCCTATATCAGCAATTCCTTCCCTAGTTCTGAGTCTGAGAAAAAATTCTTCAATTAATATATCTGATTCATTCAACACATGGACTTCTTTTTCGTCGATTCGATTTCCTTCGATATATTGTTTGATATCTCACGTATTTGTTCGTCTTGTATTGCCGGAAAATGAAGAAGCGGAAACTCCTATTCCAATATAATTTTCCATATTCCAGTAGACCATATTATGAATAGATGCTTTCCCTGCTTTGCAAAAATTAGAGATTTCATATCTGAGATATCCCGAATCAAAAATCATTGCTTTGAGTGTCTCAAATTCTTTCAAAATATCATCATCGGTTCCATGCCATTTGCTGGTATCGCAAAGTGGTGGATTTATAGACTGTGTTGCTTTGCTTATTTTTGCTAGTTCATCTGCTTTATCTTTTAGCCCTTCTAAGGTATATAATGAAATGCTATCTACATATCCACTATCGAGAAACTTTTCTAAAAATTCACGTTTAAATTCATGCCAAAGTTGTTTAAATCCATTTTTACTGATTTGAAATTTACCAAACGCTATAAAATCAAAATTGAAGACATTGTTATCTTGCTTATAGGTTACAAGTTTTCTGAGAAATTCTACAATCCCGCCAAACGTATACGCTCTTCAGGTAAGTTGCAATACTTCATCATCAAAACTTTGGATACCGAAACTATATCTGAGTCTAGAAATTTTGGGATATGTTTTATTGAGTGTTTTTACAAAATTAAGAACTTCTTCTTCGGGATAGGGATTCAATTCAATACTTAGCTCAGCAAGATCTTCAACATCAAAATGACTAAAAACATACTCGATAATAGCAATGATATTATCAACACCAATTCTGCTCGGAGTTCCTCATCAGAAATACAAGGTTTTTAGTTTCTTGTCCTGAAGTGTATTTGCATAATGAGCAATCTCTTTTTTCATCGCTTCCACATATTCTGTGATGAGTGATTCAGCATTGGATAATTGAGATAGGGGAAAAGAAGTAAACGAGCAATAAGCACATTTACTTGCACAAAATGGAATATGGATATAGAGACTAATCATGAAAAAAAATAATGATAAATGAAATATGAAAAAGGATAAATTAAGAAAAAGGATAAATTAAGAAAAAGAGAAATCTATCATCTATAATTTATCATCTATCATTGTTTGAATGCATTCTTTTTAAATCGAGTCCTTCGCTATATTCAAACTTTCCAAGTTTTGGTCAGATTTTATCTTTTTTGCAATAGTCTTTGTAATCGAGTACTTTTTGTTTTCTTGCTTCAATAGATTCTTTGGACATCATTCATGGTCCACCGATACATCATCATTCACATGCGAGGATATCGAGGAATCTGATATGTTGATTATTCTTAAATGCTTCAAATCAAGCAGCTAAATGAGTTGGTCCATCGACGACGAGCATTTCGTCTTTTGTGATAAATCATTTGAGATGTAAGCTATCGGCTACGCCTCATGCAAGCGGATAGACTTTGGTATAATCATTGTAAAATTTATCAAAATCTGGCGTACCATCTTCCGTCACGGAATAGGTAAATTCACATTCAGGAACATTATTTTCTTTACAATAATCAAAAATTTCCTGAAGTTCCTTGAACGTAATAGCATAATCCACACCATATTGCTTCGCCTCCATTTTTTTTGCGAGACACGGACCAATAAACAATGTTTTATACTCAGGACCGTATGATTTTTTTACAAAATTGTGCATAACGACCATAGGCGAACCAACATCGATAATATATTCCATGAGCTCTGGATATTTTACTTCAATCAATTTGACTACGGTAGGGCAGTTGGGACAGATATATCTCTTCGTTGGATTTTCTTTCAAGATTCTTTCGTATTCCATATTAATCAATTTCGCAGCATAGGTAAGCTCGACGACTTTTTCTCCACCAATTTTTTTCAAATCCAAAATAATCTGCGGATATGCAAAATCCACAGGAAAGCTCGGTGCAAGCAAGCAAACAAATTTTTCTTTGCGCAAGGTGTCGACAAGCGTTTGTAATTCTGGAGTCATATTACATATTTTTATATTTAAAAATTGATAGGATCCAAATATCTGTTCCATTATATTCATAAATAATTCTGTATCTGAATGTTGGCTCGATAATTTCTCTACATCAAAGTTGAGAATGAGATTGTTTTCCTATATGAGGAAAGAGAGATAGATTATTGATATAAAAAAATATAGTTTCAATAACCTTAATAGCTATTTGTGGATCATCGTTTGTAATGAAAGTATGTATATCAGCAAGATCTTTTTGTGCTTGAGGAGTATAGAAAATATTATGCATATACTTTTTTATTCGCTAGTAAATGTTTATAAATTATTTCTGCAGACTTTCCTATTTTCTTTTGAGCTTCCTTGTGTCATTGTAAAATTTTTTTACTTTCTTCTGGAGTATATCATTCAGCAACAAGCTCCTTGATAGTCTGTTGTTCTTGTTTTGGAGTAAGCGTAGTCATAGCGAATTGTTTATTAGATAAACATCTAGAGTATATAAAAAATGCGTAGTTTTTCAAGGAATAATCCTATACCGTATATATTATTTTATCTCCAATATCCAATACTTCTTTTTCTTCAAACACCCCAATAACTTGGTCCAATCCAATCTCATCATAACTATCAATTTCAGGACAATGCAATCGCGGTCTTACTACCAATGTTCATTTTACTATTTCCATGATAAATCACGTTTCTTCCTTTCATTTTCTTGCTTTTTCATATGCAAGCAATTGTTTGTTTACCAGCTGTCTGATTTTGGTAAATCTCGCTCTGATTTCAGTATCATCAACCTTGTTTGGGAGTTTGCTTGAAGCCGCCATCGGCTCATCGTGATATTCAAAAAGTGCGATATTATCAAACTTCGTTTCGTCAACAAATTTCAGAAGTTTTGCAAAATCTTGTTTCGTTTCTCCGGGGAATCCGATGATCAAATTCGTTCTAAGAAACCTCATAGGAAAAGAATTCTTAATCTGATTCAAAAATTTTATAATATATTCTTCATCATAGAATCTTCCCATTTTTTTCAAGACCGGTGAACTGATGTGTTGTAAGGGAATATCAAAATACGGGATAAACTTTTTCAATTTTTTCATCTCCTTGATATGACTCAAGGTCATAATATCAGGATATAAATAGAGGAGTCTATAGCTAAAATCTCATGGAATCTTATCTACCCTTTTGAGTAGAGTAAGCAATGCAGACTTTCCATATCTATCAAATCCATACCTGGTCGTATCTTGGGCTATCAAAACAATTTCCTTGATTCCATTTTGGATCATGTTTTCGGCTTCTTTGATGATATCAGGAATCGTTCTGGATTGTTGTTTTCACCTAATAGCTGGGATGATGCAGAATGTACAATGATTGTCACATCATTCAGCTATTTTGAGATATTCAAACTTTTGTTCCAAATTGGTATAGACTCTGGGCGATGTAGCAAACGTAAAATCATCAAATGTTTTGCTATCATATCATTGGAGAATTTGCTTTAGACTTATTTTATTCAAATCACCTCGTGAAAGGTAATAAACACCGTTAATTCATTCCTCATTAACTAGCTTCTTATAGTATTGCACCGCACACCCCATCAGATACACCGTTTTCTTGGCTTTCAAAAGTTTCTTCACCGTTTCATCGGCTTCGTCTCTTCATGAAGAAATAAATCCACAGGTATTCAAAAAAACTATTTCCGCTTCTTTATCATACGGATCAGTAAAATAATTGAGTTGAATTGCTGGCGTCTTCAAACTCATATCAAAAAGTCTTCCAAGAAAATACTGGCTATCGACCAGATTTTTGGTGCATCATAAGTTGATAAGTGAAAAGTTCAATTGCTGATTCATATATACTAGTGGAGAGATGAAAGAATGTCGTCCATGACTTTAATAGGACTTTCCGTGGTATCTTGTATATGTTGTGGTGCAGTAAAATGCTTTTTTAGTTGTTTCAGAAACGAAAGCTTTTGTTTATCTTGTAATTGTGCGATACGAGCAATAATAGACAAAAAGGTGATATAATTTTTTTTATATGCTTCAATTTCTTCATCAGTGACTTTTTTGAAATTGGGACACATAATATAACTTCAACTATTTAAGAGATAATGATCAAGTATTTCTTGATATGGTGATGAAGAAGTAATACGTAGCGTTTTTGTACAGTAATTTTTTAGTACCAAAAATTTTTCACGTGCTATGGCATAGGATTCATCAATATCAAGTACTGCAGAAATTTCTTCTCCCGCAATAACAAGTGGCTGATTTCATTGTTTTTGAAATGAATCAGGATATTTTTTCATGTCTGTCTACTGTAGAAGTAAAAATTTAATCTATACTATAAATTCTCTTATTTTCTTTCTATTTTTTAATTTTCATACTATAATCGATCCCATTAAAAGAATATCTATAATTACTAGATATATAGGAAATGCAAGTTCAGTAAATCCAAATGTTTTTAATACAAGAAAACTAGTTAATGCGTTGAATAGTCACCCAGCAAACGCAATAGGGTTTTCTGTTTCTGGATATTTCCATCATTTGATAAGTGTAGGTATCGCAGCAAGAGCATCACTAATGATAGCAAAAATTATAGCAATTGCTGGATTTTTTGTAATATATCGCAAAACTAATGCGAGTAACGAAGAAATTCAACAGACATAATCAGATTTCTCAAGTTTTCGATATGCTTTTTTATTGATAAATGAAGAAATAAATACTAAAAATGGACCAAACCCTGAAATGAATACAGGAAGTACAGCTCGACGAACACCATCTGAAAGTGCAGCCACTGTTGCAATCATTGGTGCTATTGATCGAAGTAATCGAGATACCCTATTGGGTTTTGTTTTGCCTTGTATGGTATCTTTGACATAGGAAAGGACTCATAATAATCCTACTATAGCTCAGAGAAAAACGATGTATTGTAACATAATATAATGTTAAAAAAAATAAAAAATTATTCTTCTCATCAAAATACTTCTTCTATACCATCTTTCAAACTATATCCATCCATAAACTCTTTTAAATGTGGTTTTTGTTTGATGAGTTTATCTATGCTAAGAATAAGTGAATCATAATCTCCAGACTTGGGATAGAGATAAGTAATCGGATCCAATAGTCATGTTGGTCTTATTATTTGTTCTACGATTTTATCAGCAAGTTTAAGCTCATATTCAGCTGGTGTAGCGGACAAAAATATAGATTTTGTATCTTTTTTGTGTTTTTTAACCAAAGTAATTAGCTGATTTTCTCCACGCGCTTTTTTCATTTTTTTGTACATATTGAAAATTTCTACATGAGTATTGGATACATTGGAATTGATATCAAAAGCTTGATCTAGTTCTATTTCTTTGAGACTTTTCCATCACAAAATTCCTTCCAATTCTTCAAACCTGAGTGGTCTGTGATCGACCGCAGAAGGAAGTCTAAATCCATATTTAATCAGATTTGCTTTTCTTGCTCTATCTCCTCCTGGCATTGCTCTGAGCTGAGGTAACGTCATATGTGATTCATCGATAATCAACAAAAAATCATCAGGAAAGTAATCAAAAATCGTGTTGGGTGGTTCTCCCGGCAATCTATTATCAAAGTAGAGAGAGTAGTTCTCGATACCATTTACAAATCATGTTTCCTTGATCATTCTAATATCGTATTCTACTCTTTTTTTTATTCTCTCTGCTTCTACGAGCATGCCTTGTTGTTCAAATTCTTTTACTCTGAGCTCTTTTTCCGCATTCATTTGTTCCAATATAGTTTCCAAATCAGAAACGTCCTGCAAAAACTGAGTAGCTGGCCACAGCGTTACTTTATTCTTATTTTCTTTGTGTTCGAATGTTAATGAATCTTTGAGTTCGATCAATTCGAGGATTTCTTCGTTGAAATGGAGCCTATAGACGAATTTCTCTGTACTGGAAAAAATATCCAGAATATCTCCTTTAAATTCAAACATTCCATGTTCTATTTTGGAAAGAATAGGCTTGTATTGCATGTGGAGGAGCTGTTTTTTGAGCTCTTTGAAATTGTACTCTCTTCCTACTTCAAATTGCAAACAGTTTTCTTCAAAAAATCTTTTTTGTCCAAGACCATAGAGGGATGAAGCGGAAGCTACAACAATTACATCTTTTCTTGAAAGTAAGGAAGCCATAGTTGCAAGTCTATACATCTCGATTTCTTGATTGATCGTTGCCTCTTTTTCTATGTATACTCATTGCGCAGGGAGATAACTTTCTGGCTGATAATAATCAAAATAGGAAACGAAATAATGTACCGCGTTGTTGGGGAAAAAATATTTAAATTCCGTCGCGAGCTGAGCTGCCAATGTTTTGTTGTGAGAAATAATCAGTGTAGGTTTTTGAATATGTTGGATCATATTGGCCATAGTAAAGGTCTTACCCGTTCCTGTTGCTCAGAGGAGGGTAGCTTTATTTTTTCCACTAGCAAAAAGCTTCTTGATTTGTTCAATAGCTTGTGGCTGGTCTCATCCAGGTTGATAATTTGATTGTAGCTCAAATAACATAGGTATCTAGATTAAGAATTAAGAATTTTGAAATTATATAGAGAGAATTACAATAGTTTGTTTCAGTAAATGTTTAATTTGTCATTTATTATTTATCATTTATTATTGTTTTCACTGTATACTAAATTTGCTTGTAAAATCCACACATAACTACGACAATATACGTATATTTTATTGAAAATGTATAGAATATCTGTATACATAAATCATAAACAAAATAAAAAAAAATAGATATGAATAAAAAAAGACCTAAGATTACTAAAATGTCACGATTACAGCACAATAATCAAGTGCAAATATGTGTATTTCATACGCAAAAAGAAAAAAAACCACAAGAAAAAAAAGAATTTTTCCAAAAAAAAGATCATATTTGGCTAGATGTAGCTTGGATGTTTAGATCTTATGGAAAAGTTTCTGTGCTTTAAAAAAAATCTAAATTTTAAAATGTTTATGACTAGCTGTGTATGTTGCACAGCTTTTTTTAATGGTGTTGACATTGGCTGTAATAAATTTATAAAATATGAAAATAAATAAAAAAAATCACTAAAACATAAAAAAATGAAAAAAAAATTACTGGCAATGCTCATCGTTGCTACAATCTGTATTTCCTGTGAAAGGAAATATAAACGAATGACATCATTCGTTGAAAAAACTCATATTGATAGTTGTCAGTATGACAAAGAGGGAAGTATTGTGTATTTTTCTGGGGATACGGTAGCTATATACTATAGTGATACCCAAATATGTATGGGTAGTGATACACTATCAAACAAAAACGATGCAGAAGTGTACCAAAAAATTGCGGGGATATTGAAAGAAAAATGGCCGGTACCGGAAATATATTCGTCTGTATGTATCAGACGATTTAATCAGTTTTTAGAAAAAGAAGAGGTTGATAGTTGTTTTCTACGAAAAGTAGGGAAAACTAGCTATTATACATTTTTTTTATCTGAGGAAAAGATTGTTTCAATCATTGTTAATGGCTTTTTTTTGTCATTGAAGCCAAATGACGACATCTATATGTATACCGACAAAAAAGGTAAATGTATGGACGAATGTACTGATGCTCAATTTGAATGGCCAAAACCAGCAAAACAAAAAATTTTGGATATATTGATTGCCAAAAGCAAACAAAAACATCCAGTTTCTGTTGAAAAACAATGTAGACCAATAAGGTCATTGTTTACAAAAGAGGAATTATTAACCAGATTGAAATAATTGCCTTATTAACACATAAAAGATTGGGATATTGTCCTGATCTTTTTTTTAAAA
>CAZKEK010000019.1:0-11669 GCA_964551805.1 uncultured Candidatus Peribacteria bacterium | reverse complement strand
CTATCTCTAGTGAGATAAAGCAAGATATCCTAAGTACAATAAGGAAAGTATAGAAAAAAATAAGTATTGACTTTAATAAATAATTAGATATATTAATTACCAAAAATAAAAAAATAAAAAACATGGAAACACAAAAATTTACATTAACATTTGAACCGACACAACAAAATTTCAGTACAAAATTTACTGAGATGACAAGAGATTTCTTAGAATATCTCAAAAATGCTGAATTACTACCAAACTGCCTACCTGAATTATTCCCAGAGACATTTTGTGGAGAAATTATTATAGATCCACTCGATCCTGGGAACGAGGATGCGTATACCGTAGACTTTTACACAGATATAAAAGCTACAAAAAAAATGAAAGAACCTATCACCCAATATCGTAATCGCGATATCACTATCGACGAGGACGATGAAACATTAAATTTTTCGATACGAGTGTATAAAAAATCCGGGTACCTAGAATCGGTAACCGAAGAAAACATTATCTTATCGTTTTAAAAAGAAACTTACTACGTATAGTAGTAAAAGCCTCGCAAATGTACGAGGTTTTTTTAAGAAAAAAACATACAAAAAAAAAACGCTATGGAATTATCATTTAATCCGGAAAAACAACTTTACGAAGCAAAAAACATAAAAGAAATCCCAGAAAACTTTTTAGCTTTTTTAGCAATAGAAAGTGAAAATAAAAATTGGGAAATACTATATACTATAAATATAGACGCAGAAAAAGATGAAAATTACTTTGAAGTAGTAGTTTATACCAACAAAAAAAATAAGAAAGATAACAAAGATAGTAGTGATTTTCAATTACTAGAACAAGAAAAAAAGACAACGTTTCTATTAAAAAAAACTTGTCCAACTGTTCACAGTATATTGGATGAAAAACATATAACCTTATGCTTTTAATACTAAGCTCAGTGGTGTTTTACCACTGAGACTTTTTTTATTTTGTTTGTAATGTAATACCAGAATATCTCACCAACAAGAATACAAGAAACGCCGTAATAAAAAAATCAATCAACGTAGACATAACTTTACCATACAATACTCACTTGTATGAAAGATCTTCAATATGTTTTACTCTGAGTCTTTTGAGAATAGGATTGAGAATCATTGGAGTAATTAAATTTTCAATTAATCACTTCACAAGCTCTCAAACTTTAGTCGCAATCAACAATCAAATAGCAATACCAAAAATATTATACTGAGAAAGAAATCCTATAAAATCCTTGAACATAGCAAAGAATAAAAAAATAAAACGTAATCAGTGTATCAGATTATTATGTATTTTCAAGAGATTTTAAGAAAAGAAAGACGCTTGCAATAAAGAAACTTTTACATAAATTATACAGGTAATTTTTATTTTATAAAAAATATAATGAATTTTGCAATGCAAGTATCGTGAGCAGTAATTACTGGAAATATTAGTCCAGAAGCTATCAATTCTATGAATTGAATAATTGGTGTTGCTATGTGATGAATAATTATGATTCGAATGGTTGTCTTTTTGGCACTCGCTGTGCTGATGGTTATTTCTCGATGGAAAGTTTTCAAAAAAGCATGACTTCCTGGATGGGCAATATTTGTTCCTTTCTACAACATCTATTGTATGTTGGAAGTATGAGGATTTTCTGGACGAAATGTATTATGGATTTTTATCCCACCTGTACTCGGGATTCTTATGATTATCAATTTTTTCAAGATTGCAAAAAAATTCTGAAAACATTGGACGTTTGGACTTGGAATGCTATTATTAAAATTTATTTTCATACCAATTCTCGCATTCGACGATTCCAAATATCTTAGTACAAAAAGCAAAACAACATTTACTACAAAGACAATAACTACTCCAGCAAAAAAAATTATCGTTACACCAAGTGTTGCTGTAGCCACAAAAAAAGTAGTAAAAAAAACCATCACTAAAAAACCAATAGCAAAAAAAGTTACTAAAAAAACTCCTAAACCAGCACCAAAAAAAATTATCAAGAAAAAATAAACAAGAAGATATAAAATAAGACCTCTACCACAATGATAGAGGTTTTTTTTATAAGAAAACATTCTTTGTTGCCTCCCTTTATTTGAAAGGGAGAGAGCCTGCCCCGTCTTTAGCGGAATATTCTTTAGGATGAGGGATGTGATTGAATTTTTATAGGAAATAGTTATAAATACAACGAACAGTGAAAAACTAACAATAAAAGAAAAATTCAATAATTGTTAGTTAATAGTTGTAAATTGTTAACTAAATTTATGGGGATGCTCTGGTTTCGATAGGAGGACTTCATATATAATGACCGCCACTCTCCTATGAACGTACCGGAATAAAACAATCGTTCACTCAAAAAATGCTAAAACATTAAACAGAGCTTTTGCTCTCGTACCTAGTTACAGCTACGCTGCCTAGTGACGTACCATCCTCGTTGTGTGACTCCTACTAACCACGAGGCGACTAAGTAGGAAAACCAGTTCTCTTCGGTGGACAACGTTGTTATGGTAAAAACCTATGCCTGTTTATTGGCTACCGTATCCTGACATAATAACGTAAAAAATCTGGATAATTAATAAACTATCGTGGTAGAAATTGTTATATATGCCTTTTAGACGCGAGTTCGACTCTCGCCATCTCCAAATTAGGGGTTTTAAGAGCATTCAATTGCTCAAAAGTAGTATAGATAACTGACAATTCGGGGGTGTGCAATCACTCTCGTTTTTTGTAATAGATTTTACCATTGAAGCACACCTGAATAAGTAATTGGATTAAATGTGGTTTATTGAGATTCCGTATAGCCATAGGATTGATTATTACTGTAAGAGCCATATCTAGGAGTTTTTGATATTGAATATTTGCTAAAGATGGGCTTTCTAAATCTTCTTCAATATCAGACTTTTCTTGTCTTAATAAAGCCCACCTTTCTTGCCTTTCCTTAGATAATTCAGGGATAAATATTTCATCTAAACTTTTTGATATTTTTTCCATTTCTTTTCCTATATCATTTGCTCTCTTTAATTTATTGTTTTTCTCAAATTCTTTATCCTTCATTCTTTGATTCCAATGATGTTTCATTCTATTTTTGAAAACCTCAACAATTGTGTCATCAGGAGATAATGATTTTAACTTTTCCTTTAGCTCTATATGTACTAGGTCTCTTGGTAATCATTTTTTAAATAAAGAACATTTCTTTCAATCTCCCTCATCGTAGTTGTTACATCCATAGTAATGATGATAATCTCAAGTATGTGATTTGGACTTCCATTTAGTAACTGGCTTTCAGCATTCAGAGCAAAGAAGTATCCTTTTGAGGGGATATTCATGTAAATCTGTATCATATTTCTTTTTTGATATATCTGTTGTGGTTTTATCCTTCTCTAATCTTCTTATAATCCTATCAAAAATATCCAAACTAATTATTGCAGGATGTTTCCCTTCTATTAGTTCGTTGATACCCCAATCGGGATAGATAATATACCCCGCATAAACATACAATTTCCAAGTATCTAATATTTTATCTATAATACTAGGATGAAGCTTATCCTTCTTGTTCTTACGACTATTAGACCTTAATCCTTTTTTTACAAAAAAATTGTATAAATGAGCTTTAGTAAGTATGGTTCAATTGGCAAACTTGGTCAATCATTCCCTAAGGATATCAGCCTTACTTTCATCTAGTTCTAGTATGATATTTTCTTTTCCTCAAATAGTTTGTTTTACAGCTCTATATCAGAGAGGTGGAGAAGGAAAGGGTCGATATCATGCACGCAATCTATTTATACTTCATCCTAAAGACCTTTGTCTACTCCTTTGACTTTCTACGGCATCTATAATAAAATCTATTCATAAAGACAATAATCACGTTTCAGTTTTTGTATCTCTAATTCATCATTTCCCTACAGTTACTAATTTAGCTCATGTTTTTTGTATTCTTGAGACTATATTAAAAGTTTCTCATATATCATCAGACCTAGAAAGTCTCGAACTTGTATCACAAATAAAATAATGTATTTTTAACTCATTTTTATTTTGTTTTTCTAGAAATTCTATAGCTTTCAACAAACCACTTCTAGATAAGTCAGTTCAGGATACTGCCTCATCACTAAACTTCTGAACAATTTTCACTTTAGGATTTTCTCTCTCTGTCCAAACCTCACAATTCCCAAGTTGCCTTTCTAATCAGTGTCCAGTCCTTTTTTGTTCTTCAGTAGAAACTCTCAAATAAACGAGTCATTGTGGATTTGATATAATTACATCTTTGGACTTAGGAAGTACAACTTTTTTACTTATCATATCATATTGTAACTTTGTTCTTTTTCACATTTTGTTACACTTAAAAAATAAAACAGATTAACTAGATTACCTTTATATATTATCCATATAAAATAAAGTGTAATAATATCTATATTTCATCATATTCATCTACCAAGACATAAGCAACAGAGTCAATCATATTGAACAATTCATCAATCTTTTCCTCAATTAATTGAGGAAATCTATTTCTTAAAACCGCCTTATCTTGTTCAATAGTATCTGTCATATTATAAAAAGTTTAAGAATTGTCTGAAGTAGTCCTTCCTTTTGCTCTATATTCAAATTCTGTAAATAATGCAGAAATATCTAGATACATTTCCCTATCATAATCAGAGTCCATATTACAATCAGTAGTAAGAATATTCACTCAAAGATATTTTAAGAACTGTTTTATTTCAATATAACACATCATACTTCTAGTAATTCTAGATACCTCTTTTACTAAAACAAAGTCGATACTCCTGCCTTTAGTAGACATTTCTTTTATAAATCAAATCATTTCATTAAATCATTTTCTTTCTGTCGATAATCAGGAGCATTTATCAATAAAAACTTTTTCCACTGCTAATCATTTTTTCTCAGCATAGTTTAAACACATTTTCTCCTGAGAATTCAAACCACTTAGACTTCTAGAGTCAGCTACCCTAGTATAAATGACACATTTACCTGTAAATTTCATTTTCTTCATTTGTATATAATTAAAAGATAAAAACATATTTTACATTGATTTTTCCCTGTTCTCTTGGTCAATAGCTACCCCTATTTGAGATGTTTATATCTCAAGTGACATAAATCTATCTTTGCTTAATTTTTATCAAATTTTCATCAAATTTGCCAAAATTTATAATCTCTTCATATTGTTCCCAATACCACAAAAGATTTCTATACTTTCTATAAATTAGTCACTTAGTGTTGAATTCTCTAGATAATTGGAAGTATTCTAATTTTGAAGGATTGTTTGGCTGGGATGGTTGTATCATGTTTAGTTATAAAAGATTAAATCATCAAAATTATACAGACATACTTAGAGTAAGTCCAAAGTAAGCTACATTCTTAAAATTTTAAAAAAAGCCTTGTCATACCTAACAAGACAAACACTATTTAAAGTAAGTTATTTATAAGCACTATTTTTCTATTTCAAATTTTATTATTCTATTCTCATTATTTCTATTCTTATATAAAAGAGCAACCTTTATTGATACGCCTCAAGAAGATAGAATAGACCTTGCTCTCTCGCAATCGGTTTTTGATATTGTTCCCTTTTTAGCTCATTTACCTTCAAATTCCCAATTTTTTCGTTCGATTCAATTCTTAAACTCATTATAGTATGCTAATAAATCACATGCCAATATATCAGTTTCGGTTCATTTAATTTGAATATATTTAACTATAGAATAGAGAAGTCATAATCATCACTTAAACTGATGTTTTTGTTTAACTTTTACCTTTAGTAGTCTAAATAATTCATTAAAATTCTTAAACGCAGGCTTTCATATTCTTACGACTTGATTTTCAACATCAAAATTTATTAAATCCTTATAATTATAAGTCTTATTTTCTTTTGGCACCAAATTAAATCATAAGTTTACTTCTTTTATTGTATCAGAAATCTTAACAGGTTCTGTTCAAGAATTTCAATTTGAGTCTACCCAGGTAATAAATCAATCTTCCATGATAAAAGCATTAGTAAGTAAACTGATGCTTTTATATTCTATTAACACACAGATTCAATCTTTATATTCTGTGATTAATACAATTTAAAATTAAATGTATTAATGATATACTGTTGTTATATTTTGCACTTTTCAATTACGTATTAAAGCACATTCGTAAGAAATAGAGTCTTGTTTACAATACTGGTCTCCTAAATAGCTATCACTAATAGTAAGTCCATACGACGGATATCACGATTCCGTTAATTGAAGGTTTATGATTGAAAACACTAAATCTGATATTCATTTTGTAATGACTCAATCTAAAATCGGCTTACATTCAGATTTTGAAGCTCAGGCGTCAAGACATTGTTTATATCCTACCTTCAGACCTTCATTAAAAGCATTATATTTAACATCTGCATCTGCCCTTCGTTGTTCAACCGTTGATTTTAATGTTATTGGCACTAATTCGATTCTCTTAGTTCCAAAATCGATTCAATCTTGGGACATTATTGTATATTTTATTTTTGTAATCATTTGCGGGATTTCTGTTAATATCCATCATTGGACAGTTCCTCATGGGCTAATCGCAGTATTTACATCGAACGTACCAGACTGGATATCTGAATTTCAAAAAAAATTAGAGATTTTATAGCCATTATTATCTTTTAAGTTTTCAATATTGGTATAAACGTATGCTTTTGAGTTTGATGAGGATTTATCTGATATTGCATATCCAAACTTTGGCATCAAATCGTTGCTAGATATGTTTTTGCAATTCAAATTTATTCCTATTATTTGATTATTTCCAGTAACCCAACCTCATCATATCATACTTTCAATATTTAATATATTACACCTAAATCAACTTAAATAAACTGTAGTTGTTTTTTCTTCTAATTTTTCAATTATCTTTGAGGTTATTAATTTATCTTTATTTCCTTGTGTATCCTCTTTATCATATAAAGAGTCTATATAATCTTGTCTTGCCTTAGAATCTAATTTAAATTTTTGATTTATTGTCTTAATTTGATTATCTATATAAGCAAAATCCTGGTTATTCAATGTAATACCAGTCAGATTAGAAGCATTAAATAATAAAATTGCAACATCCCCTCTTGTTGCTAATTGTTCAAAGTTAGCCGTAGAGTTTAAATTCAATCAATTCATAATCCCAAGTTCTTGAGCTTTCTCAAAATATTTTTGGGCAAAATATCATTGTGTTTCGTCTTTCGTTCAATCTATCATCCTCATTACAACAGTAATTGCTTGAGCATTTGTTAATGGTTGTGAAGGCATAAACTTTCAATTAGCTCATTTAAACAATCCTAATTTACAAGCCTCAGCAATAGTTCCAGTTAAATCTGACCATCATTTATTTAAATCCGTAAATTTATCACATTCTGTTTTAGTCTCATCAAAAATAGATTTTTGAATTTTCTCTGCATATTGGACAAAAAATTTAGATGCTTCGTCTCTTCTTAAACTTTGGGTTGCCATAAAATCTTGTGCACCTGTAAATTTTGTTAATCAATTTTGATTCATCCAAGATATTGCTTGGTCTAATGATGAATTAGCAAAACTATACGATAAAAAAGAAACAAGAAGTAAGAATAAGGTTAAAAAGAGCTTTTTCATCATAAGTAATTATGAAATAAATACGTATTTTATAGGCTTATAAACGTATTTATCAATACATAATGATACTTATAGTCGGTCTAACTATAGTCTGTAGATTTATAGTGTTCACATATTAATTATAACGGTAATTATTTCTTAATTACCAGAAAATGGATGTAAAAAAGTATTTTGGCTCAAAAATACGTGAGTTTAGAAACGCAAAATGTTGGTCGCAAGAGGTTCTTGCTCAAAAAACTGGGCTACATAGAACCTATATTTGAATTGTAGAAAGATGAGAGAAAAATATTAGTTTGGAAAACATAGAAAAAATAGCAAAAGCATTAGAAATCAACATTAAGGATATTTTTTAATTAAAGGTCATTTTCGAAAAACGAACCCATTTATGAATTGAGATTTTTTTTGAAAAGCTGAATTTGCATTAGTTCGCGAATACATTTTGCTTTTCTGTTTTCTAACATATCTCTATATTCTCATAGTCTTTTAGTTTCTTCTAAATCTCTAACCCAGATTGGAATAGCATCATCAAAGTCCGAAGACTTTAAGGTAGTAGTAACACCAACTTTCATATCTCTTTCTAACTCTTCCAATCATACCATACTTCTAACCAAATTAAATCTATTACAAGCTTCGAGGAAGTTTTCTTCCATGAATGATATTCTTTTCAATTTTATTTCATATAAGGCAATTTGACGTATCTGTGCTTCTTCACTAAATCAATCTGGTTTATATTCTTCTTCAAGCTCTAATCTAATTAAAGTATATGAATACAATTCTCCTTCATCAAATAATATTGGAGAATATATTCAATGTGTTAGAGCATTCATTTTACTTATTTCCTTACCTTCTAGTGTTTTAATTCCTCATTTTTTTGCATTTTCTCTATTTGCTAGAAGTTGTTTTTCTGATACTATTTTGGACATCTTAACAAGTTAATAAATAAATATTATAAATCTAATTTCATGCAGGCATCCTCTATTTCATCATTAGTAATTCATAAATATCTTTTGGTTACAGCCATATTACTATGATTTAATTTATGCTGAATGACTTCCAAGGAAATGCCCTTCATTCTAGCTTGATAGCCTCGGGTTTTTCTAAGCGTATGCCCTCAATAGTTACCAACCAATCATACGTCCTTACACCATTTACTAAGCATAAGCCATGCCATTTTTCTGCCTATAGGCTTATCTCACGATTTATTAGTTCTTCTATGAAAGAAGATATAATTATCATTATCTTTCACAATATTTGGGTAAGCCTTCTGATACTCCCACAAGGTATTTTTAACTTTAGGAGTTATAGTCACTCTATGAGGTTTAGATGTCTTAGTCTCTTTTAAATCAAAATATTCCTTTACGTTTCCTTGTTCATCAAAAAGATTATTAACCTGGATAGTCAGTAAGTCTGAAATTCTTAACGCTGAATTAATACCAAGTTCAAATAATAACAAATTTCTTATGTCTCACTCTCATCTGAGTATGTTTTTGATTTGAGCTATTTTTTTCAAATCTCTAATCGGTTCTACAAACTGCATTCAAAATTTATTATCTCTTCCTTTCTTATAATCAGTCATTCTTATTAGACATAAAAGCGATAAAAGAGCGTTACGTCTAAAAGATAAGAATTAAGTAAAGAAAATCAAGAGGAAGTTTACTTAATTTAAGCATCATTAAAAAATCTATTGGACAGAATATGTATTGTGTCTAATAAAAACGTTTTCGAATAGTTAAATTTATATTCCAAGAGAAACAATGGAAATCCAGTTGAAAATAATTACCGTCTTCAAAGAAAGATATATCCTTAAAAAAGATTCCTTTATTTAGTAACTTCAAATTTTAATGACAGATGAAATAGAACAAAATAAACCAGTAAAGATATCAAAACACGACTTCTACTTTGAAGTATCTTTGTACGAAGAAGTAAAAGCAGAAGACCTAGAAGATATTTTTTCTTGAGAAATTATTGGCTACAGTAGTATCAACAATCGAGAAACAACATACACTATAAAACCAATAAGTCAAAATGCATATCATATAAAGGACAATAAAATAGAGTACTCCTCTAATGGATACCAATGGAGTAAGGCTGAAGGATTTTTAGATATACAATTGGTATGCAAAAGGAAAAATAACGATACTCTGACTTTTAATCTAATAATCAGTAAAGATATAATAATCAAAGTATGACAATATCCTTCACTAGCCGATTTACAGTTTGCAGAAATTGGTAAAAAATACAATAATATATTGCCCAAAGAAGACTTAACAAACCTAAAAACGGCTATATGACTAAAAGCTCATTGAGTTGGTGCTGGTTCTTTTGTATATCTAAGAAGAATTTTTGAAAATCTTATATTTGAAGCATATAATGAACATAAAACCAACTTAACCATCAAAGAAGCAGATTTTATAAATAAAAGGATGTTAGAAAAGGTTGAGGCTTTGAAGGACTTTCTTCCTAGTCAATTGGTTGAAATGAAAAACCTCTATTCTATTTTATCTAAATGAGTTCATGAATTATCAGAACAGGACTGTCTTAAGTTTTTTTCTGCAATAAAATTATCAATAGAACTAATATTAGACCAGAAAATAAAAATGAAAGAGGAAAAGGAAAAAGAAGATAGAGTAAAAAAAGAAATTGCATCAATAACAAAACTTGTTTCTTAGTATCTATTTATCCGATAACCACCATGACTAATGAGAACAAAGAAGACCATAATATTAGAAGCGATTAAAGAAGTAACAGACATTGAATTAAAGAAAAGGTTTGAAATAAAATTATATATAAAAAGCTGAAGTTCTCCTCACTCTATAGAATTTTCTCCAGTAAAATCAAAAAGATATCCTACAATCAGAGATAGAGTTATAAGCGAAGCTAGAAGAATAATGCTGAATAGGAAAAAAGAAATATGAGAGACAAAAGACCCAAGATTCAATTATGATTTGAGTTTAAAAAATATAGATAAATTAAAAATAAAAGCATTAAAATAGACTAGCCATTGATTTTCAATCCTTCATCACTAGTTTATACAACGACTATATATTTTACATACATCTGAATCCAATGTATACGAGCATAGAACTTTTCGCAGGTTGTTGATGACTTGCATTATGAATGGAGTTAGCGTGATTTAATCATTTGCTAGTAAATGATTTTGATAAATACTGCATTCAAACTCTAAATAAGAATCGTCCCCAACGAAACAATGTATTGTGAGATATTGCAGATATTGATTTTTCACCATACAAATGAAAGGTAGACTTATTAACATGATGATATCCGTGTCAATCATTCAGTTATGCAGGGAAGCAAGAATGATTGAACGATAAAAGATGAATATTGTTCCTAGAGTTTGCAAGAGCCATAAAAGATATTCAACCTAAAGTTTTTATGGCAGAAAATGTTGGTGGATTAGTTTCACATGATGACGGGAAAACTCTTGAAACTATGTTAAAAGTTTTTTGAGATTTATGATATACAGTAATTGAACCTAAATTATTAAAAGCTATTCACTATAAAGTACCTCAGAAAAGGCAAAGGGTTTTTATCGTGTGAATTAGAAATGACCTTTATAAGCCATGAATTTTTGAATGGCCCAAACCAGAAGAAAAAATTTATACAATAAAAGACGCTTTAAAGAAATGAGTACTTTATAAGTGTGATGTACCAGAGTCACCAGGACAAAAGTATCCACAAAGAAAAAAGGAAATATTAGATTTAATTCCTCCATGAGGATATTGGCGTGACTTAACCGTAGAACTTCAAAAAGAATACATGCAAGGAAGTTTCTATCTTTGATGATGAAAAACTGGTATGGCAAGAAGGATTGCATGGGATGAGCCATCTTTGACATTAACATGTAGTCCTGCACAAAAACAAACCGAAAGATGTCATCCCGAAGAAACAAGACCATTCACAGTCAGAGAATATGCAAGAATACAAACTTTCCCAGACGAGTGGGTCTTTGAATGACCTGTATCTCAGCAGTATAAACAGATTGGTAAGGCTGTTCCCGTTAATTTATGATTTACAATGGCAAATGCTATTAAAAAAATTAGCCTTCAA
>CAZKEK010000018.1:0-12619 GCA_964551805.1 uncultured Candidatus Peribacteria bacterium | reverse complement strand
TAAGCTAATAGACGAGTTTCTTGGAAAATAACCACCCAAAAAGTTTAATTATCCCTATTTTTTTATTTATAACATTTCATATCTCCTCTAGAATTAGGCTTTTAAAATAATTTTCAACATACCTCATTGATCCAGTTTGGAAAGACATTATTCTTTGGATGTGATCGTCAGATATGTAATAACCTATCAATGAGATAAGATATTCATCATTTGTCCATTTTACAATTTTTCTTTTTTCTAATCATTTCTTATACAACAAAAGACATCTTCACAAAAATGCTCTGTAAATGAAAAACAACTTCCATAATTTTTCGCCAAAAAACATTCTTTCCTTTTCTATGTTGTTTATTTCATTCCCAATAAATTTTTGCTCATTTTTATTCAAACCCGCTAGAATCTCATAAGATTTTGTCTCATTATATTCATTTTCTAACAACACTTCATCAAAAAATATTACATGACCAGCTAATTCCTCAATTTGTAGAATATTATCCCGTAATTTCTCACAGGCAGAAATTTTCTTTTCTATTAACACATCACTCATATTTTAATTCCATCAAATAAAATAAACAATACCAGCAATTACGATCCCTCATACAATCCCCATTAACCACCTAAACCATTCTTTTTGCCATATATTTCAATCATCTTTTCAAGATCACATTATTTTATTCTTTTGTTTTTTTATATTTTGTTCTCATCAATTATTAAAATTTACAACTCATCATTCTACATGTATATGTTGTCATTTAGCAACAATTTGCTTTTCCTCTTTGTTTACAAGCCCTTCTGTGTCTAATATATCTTTATCTTCCATATCTTCTATTTTTCAAATAATTAAAATTAAATCTTGTTTTATATCATTTAAAGCTCATCAAAAAGCATCAGTATTCCCTAAGGCCACGATATATGAGCTAAATCAGACCTTACTATATTTTTTAATAACATCTTCTATTTTTGAAATAATTTTGTTTCATTGAATCTTTATATTTTCTATTTCTTCTTTTATACTAACATCTCTTGGCACAAATTCCACAAAATTTGGATTTCTTTTATATATATCCTGTATAATTCATAAATATTTACCAACCAAACTTTGTAATTCAATGAATTTATTTAATGTTTTTTGATCCTTATTTGAAAATAACAAACTAACATCTTGATCTGACATGTTCTTTGTTTTTCCTATAATAATATCAATATCACTAACCACACTTTTATAAAAGTTATCTTCCGTTAATCGATTATCGTTTAAAAAGAAAGCTCTATAAGAATTTTGTCAATTTATCGAAGGATTTGTTCAAATAGTTTGGATAATATTTAACAATGATCAATACTCTTGTTTGAGTGTTGCTTTGTATTTATAACGTTTTTCTTCTTGTTTTTTATGAAGTATATTTGAGTCCTGGTTATAAAGTGCTTTATCTAATTCTGTTTTTAAATCATTATGTTTCTTAAATAATTTGTTTGACTGTACATTAGAATTCATATTATCGTATTTCTTTTTTTGAAAAAGCCTTATTCAATTTTTGAATTTTTCAAGTCTTTCTAATAAATTTTTTTTATCCATTTTTATTATTTAATAAATTAAATTCGCCACTCACCATCTTATAATCAAATATATTTAACCACAAATGCTCAGGCGATAAAAATCATTACGCCCACCAAAATATACAGTCGAACATCGTCTTGCCAACTATCTTTTTGTCATTGTTTGTTATCTATTACATTTTTTTGTTTTTCTATATTCTGTTCTCAATTTCAAGCATTAATATTTTGTACTCATCACTCATTTTTGTATTCTTTTTTATCACTATGTATCAAAACATCTCATTGTGCATATATTGTATGTTTTATTTCTTTTTCGCTACTTTCACGCAGCATTTGATTAAATTCTTCTCAAGACATAGACTCTAGTTTTCAGATAATAATATCTACATCCTGCATACATTTTTCTATCGTAGGACAGAATAGTATTTGATTTTGGCATTTACCAGTAGAAAGCTCATATATATTTACTGGAACTTCTCTTCATCACATACTAAATACATAATTGGGCGTTCATAATTTCTCTATAATTTTATGAAGTCATCAATAAAGTTTTGATAATTCGTTACACAATCAATCTGTAATATATCATTTTTTTGCTCTGCAACTATATTCTTCATTAACTCATAATTTTCATCTAAATAATTTTATTTTTTGTAAAACTTCTTCCTTTTTAGAATCTTCTTTTTCTATGATAACAAAATATCCTTTATATGATCTCATCAATCACTCTGCCTCGCTACTAAATTTTTGAAAAATATCTCATGGCTCTATATGTAATTTTTCTCATTGTTCAGGTAATGTTCAATCTAGTTTTTTAATACCAGAAACTCTTGTATTTTGTTTTCAGACATATTTCAACCAAACAGTTGTCATCTATAATATAATAAATAAAACACTTTTTACACCTCTACTTCGCCACTAACCAACTTCGGAATCAGCATATCCCTAGTTTCTTTAAGATTTTGATTTTGTTTTTGTAAACTCAATATTTCTTTGAATGTAGAATCACATAAATTCTGATATTCTATCAAAACATTTTTTGTCGGTATAATTATTTTGATGTTTTCTATTTGTCATCAACTGATATTTGGTTGAGCGGCTCATTGTGCTATATTTATAATTTGTTCCAATACATTTTTTGTCTGTACGAGAAAATATAGATAGACGTTACTCTTAAGATAATTAACGATAGGAAAAAATTTCCCAACTCTTTGATTCAAATAACATTTTTTATGACAAATTGGCATCAGTCATATTTTTCATATAGTTGCTCATGTCATAGCAATTAGGATATCTCAATTAATCAACAAGAACTTTTTTGCTTGTTCTGCTATACTATCATCCACACAATCTACATTATTAATATCAATCGTATTATTTCAAACATTTTTTATTTTAATAACTGGATTTCATTCATTTTGAAAATTTTCACTTTTGAATGCAAATCAAGATTTTACTTCATATAAATCTCCAATTTTTCAAATACTCCACCCCTCAGGTATTTTTCCAAGCTCCGTTCCACTATCCACCATCTTCACTTTTTCCCATCCTGGAAACTTAAACTTCATGAACCACTCCTTATAGATCAGTTGTGCTTGTTCTTCTAGGATTTTTATTCTGCGAGTGTTGTTTTCTATCAAGTCATCGTAAGTGCTGAGGATGAAAGCAATGCGTTGTTGTGTTGGAAGAGGGGGAAGATAAATGTCTAAATTCTTAATATCATCTTTTCAAAGTTCAGTTTGTCAGGTTGCTCATTTTCACATATTTTCGATAACAGGCTGTAAGTGTTTTATTACATATCCTACAAATTTTGGATCTGTGAGGTCATTTTTTGGTACTCTTACAATACTCACATGTGAATCCACAGTCACTTTTTGATCGACAACTTTTTTATATTGAGCGACTCTTCATAGCGTTCATACCCCAGTCGAGTTGATTAAAATATCGTATTTTTGTAAAAATTTTTCATTCGCAACATTTTTTTTCTCATCGTGGAATCTCGATTCTTGAAAAGAAACATTTCCATTTCTAATACATTTTTGATTGATCACCAAAACTCAATCCTCCGCATATTTTGGAGAAATACCCCTATTAACATAAGAAGCTATATCTCATAATTTTACTTGTTTTCGGTCTTTGGTGGTCATATAACTAAATTAGTCTAGTTAAAAACGCATTTTCTATTCTTCTAAGTCCCCCATGAGAATCAAACTTTACCATAGACATCCCATTGGAAGTTTCTAATATTCTTCCTTTTCAGAATAATTTATGCCTTACCATATCTCATTCTCTTAAAAGTGATATCATCTTTGAAAACCCAACTGTGTTAACTGGGATTACTTTGTTATTAACTTCATCATAATTCATAAATAGTATTTTTATATCATCGTAACTAAATTCTTTAAAATATTTATCAGCATCTTCATAATTAATATTTTTGCCAATGATGGCTATAACAAAAGGGAAATCAAACTTATAAAATCTAATCCTTTCTATATATCTTCTAATTAACATTTGTAGTGGCATTGTTGATTCTCAAACATATTTCAATTCAACTCATAATCTAATAGTCTTGTTACTATCTGAGATAATAGCATCAGGTATAAAAGTTCAAATTTCATTTGTTATCTTATATCATTCTTGATAATGTAATCATCATTCTTCTAAGAAACAAAGTCATCTAATCAATAATAGTCATTGTTTTTCTATATTCATTAAGCGAGTTTTTCTTAATTTAAATTGTTCTTCCTTTTCTTCTCTCGTACCCTTTTGATTATTCTTTTCATTAGAAATGAGTGTTTCATGATCATTAATCCCCTTTATTTTATCAGAATCTACAGTCTCTTCTTGTTCTTTCTCTTTAATGTCTTGGGGAGTTGCTTTTTCTAGTATTTCTTCTGACTTGTTTTTAAAATTACTATAATCTCACTCCATATTTTTAAGGAGATCTTTCATTGTTGCTAATCATTCCTTATAATCAGCTCTTAGTTTATTTATGTCTTTGAATCCAAAAAATCAAAGAATTCCTGCTGTTCCTCATAATAACACAAGAATAATACTTAACACTTCCAGAAATATGGTAAATGAATCTTTTAATCCTTCATAATTAGAAGAATAAGTTTCTTTTAATATATCAATTTGATTTTTATTCGTCTCATCTATTTTATCTGCGAGTACCTCTATTTTCTGATTTTGTTGGTCTATCTTTTTACTTAACACAGCATTTGACTTAGCTCAAAAAACCACCAAGTTACTTAGACATAGAAGCGATATAAATAGTCAGAGGAGAAACTTTTTCATTAATTGAATATAAATTATGTAAAATCTTACTCTTAGTATACTCCTTTTTTTGTATTTGAAAATCTTTTTTGTTCTTCTATAACAAGTTGATAAATTCCGGCATAAAGTAGACCTTAGATTTTCCAATTTGTATCTCAGAAATTATCTTTTCTTTTGTGAGTGTTGAAAGATATTTCGAAGCTGTTTGTCTACTAAGACCTATATTATCTGCAAATTTTGTGATACCAATAAATGGATGATTAAAAAATTGTTGAGTAATTTCATGACTATTTGGCAAGATTTTTTTGATAAGTGTCTGCTTTTCATCCATAATACGCTTGATTTCTACAAGTTGTTGTTGTGTCTTCTTTGCTTGTTCGATGACAGCATTGAGCATAAATTTTATTATTGCACTATAATCGGCAAGCTCTGATGTTCTACGCAAAATATCGTAATATTCAGTTCTATGTTTATTGATATATTCACTGATATATAAGATAGGATAAGTTAATTTTTTACTCAATAGGAGAAATAAGATCATGAGTATTCTTCCCATTCTTCCATTCCCATCCAAAAAAGGATGAATAGATTCAAACTGATAATGGATGACTCATAATTTGATGAGCGGATCAATATCGTTTTCTGTGTTCATAAAAACTTCTAAATTATGGAGCAAATCACGTAATGCATGTTCCCCTTCTGGTGGCGTATAAAGTACTTCTCATTTACTGTTTGCTATAACTGTTCCAGATATTTGGCGGATACCAGCCTTGTTTGATTCTATATATCGTTGGATATCAATGATCATATTAGTGTAAATTGGTTCTCCATTTTGTATACGTTCGTACCCAGCGATCAATGCTTCACGATAATGCAACACTTCTTTTTCTGGACCACTTTGATGCATACTAGCATAAAATTCTGATTTCAAAACTTCATTTGTGGTTGTATTGATATTTTCTATAGCACTACTTTCCACAGACTCTCTTGTAAGCAAAGGAGCCATAATAAGATTAAATTTTGGTAATGGAGAAAGCAGAAATAGACCATCTAATTTGGCTATTTGAAAATTAGCTTCTTGAGAAAGTTTGAGTAGTTCGATATTGTTATAATCGAAATTACCAGGCAATAATGGTAAATCGTTAAAAGGTTTTTTAGGATCAAACATCTTCATCATTAATTATATAAATGTGTCTATTATAATGATTTTTTCGTAAAAATGCAAGACCATCTTAACTTTAACTACATTTCATGTTAATAATATATCATTTATTTAACATATAATCTAAATATGTTAACCTTCTTAACATCTAATTTATGGTAGTAATTTCTTAACATTAGCCAAAATTTGACTTTCAAGTCCGTGCGCCTCTGTAGTCAATACTTTGAATTCCTCAGTCAGTGTTTGTAGTCTTTCTCAGAAATCATATTTATCTTCTCATTGATCAGTCACTCAGACATATCTTCCTGGATTAAGTGATCGTCCTTGTGCTTCTATTTCCTCCTTAGTAGCTATCTTACACAATCATTTAACGTCTTTATATTCTCCAGTTTCTCCTCTATATGCTCTTACAATATCAGTAATTTGTTCTAATTGTTCTTGAGTAAATTCTCTATGTGCTCTATCTATTTGGCGGAAAATATCTTTTGCATCTATGAAAAGCACTTTATTTTCTCTAGTAGTTCATCTCTTTCCTTTATCAAAAAACCATAATGTACATGGTAAGGTGACAGTATAGAAAAAATTTGGTCAAACCGAAACCATTACGTCTACCACATTATCTTCAATGAGTTGTTTTCTGATTTCTTGTTCGGTATGTCTCGCATCACTTGCGGAGTTTGCCATTACAAATCCAGCTCTTCCTCGATCACTGAGTGAATTAGCAAAAATTTGTATTCGGAGATAATTAGCATTGTCTGTAGATGGCACACCATATTTGTATCTTGGGTCATTTTTGAGTTTGTCTTTGTCTATTCCAGAAACGTTGAATGGCGGATTAGCCATTACATAATCAAATTTTTTACCTGTGTATATGTTTTGGTACAAAGAATTTGCTTCAGTTATTTTCCCTTCTAGTCCATTGATTGCGAGATTCATTTTTGCCATCTTGATGGTTTCTGTTTTCATTTCTTGTCCCCAGACAGAAATCGTAGAAGCAATATCAGCGTTTTTATTGCGTTTTATTCGTCCGAGAGACTGAGTAAACATACCTCATGAACCACAAGCCGGGTCGTAAATAGTCCCATGATATGGCTCTAGAATATTTACGATAAGCTTAACGATAGATCTTGGAGTAAAAAATTCTCATCCTTTTTGTCCTGCTTCAGACTCAAATTTTCCCATAAAATATTCATAAATAAGACCAAATGAATCGCCGTCTATTTTATTTAGATTATCAAAGGTTTTTAGAAGTTTAACAAGATTAGCATCAGAAAATGACCCATAATTTTTTGGAAGAACACCTTCAAGCTTTTCTGGATTTTCTTCTTCTATAAGTTCCATTGCTGTATTGATAAGTTTTCCGTAATCCGCTCATTCTGCTTGATTGAGAAGATAGTTATAACTCGCTTTTTCTGGAACAAAAAGAACTCATCTTTTTTCAAAATCAGCATTGATAAGCTGATCTATTTTTCAAAATCTATTGGGCTTTTGTTTAGCTTCCAACGCTATTTTCGTATCTTGAAAAATTTGGTCTGCATATTTAAGAAAAATAAGTCCAAGTACAGGAAATGTATATTGAGCTGGCTTAAGTCATCCATGAGCAAAAAGTTCAGATGCAGCAGACCACAATGAGTCCTCAAGTTGTTTAAGTTGATCGTCTGATATTTTTTGTTGTTGTTCTGGAGTCATATGAAAAGATGGAAAAAATAAATAAGTTTATCTAAAACTAATTTATTTCTACTATACCCATCCCCATTTCTTTTTCAAACAGAAAAAGAGGAAAACCACTCCCCAAAGAATAGCAGTTCGCTCGTGAAAATAGGTCAGATATATTTTTTTTCTAAAAAAAAACATCTCCCAAAAAATGAAAGATGTTTCTTGTTCGTTAGTACATTTTTTTATGCTTCTTCTTTTTCTGTTTTTTCTAGGATGGAGATATGCTCCCCTGGAAAGATATTGCCACGACCACCGTCAAAATGTTCATGGGATTTGCATACGTCGTATTCACCGACAACTCCCTCCACATTGAAAAGGATTCGCTTAGTTGCCAACTCTTGGCAGCCACCACAAATACATTTATTTTCCGGAGAAAACGGATAAGGAAGTTTGGCTACATGATAATAGTGTCTTCTGTTGTATAAAGCATTTGCACGCAATTCGGGATGTTCTGATAAATCAATCTTTATGATTTCTGAAAGCTAAAATAAAGCAATGCGTTTTTTCTCATCTGCCTCACCACAAAAGATGCTCGCAAATTCTTTTGGAAAGCATAGCAATGCTCTCCCTTCTTTTGTCTTCTCAATTATCGTGCCATAAATACCATTAAATCGGTCACTTATGCCGGCGATGATAAGAAGTGTGTCTCCAGCAAAAATTTTTACCTTGTTTTTGTCTACAAACAATAAAATTTTTCCGTTTTCCATGATTATTTTTTTTTAATTTTTACTTTTGTTTTTTGTAGTCTATACGTATTTTCTCTGCAAAGTCAACTTCGGTTTGTGTTTTGTTTTTAAAAAAAAGAGCTACGCAAATACGCAGCTCTCCCAATCCATGCTATGGATTGAATCGGATGTGTTAATAAACCCGAATGGTTATTGTTGTTTAAATGGTTATTGTTGTTTAAGAAGAGATACATCATACACACTGTTTCTTAGTGTTTTTAATTTGTAATAATTATTTTCGTCAAAATAAATTGATGCATTTTTGCTTTTTATAGCTACTTTTTTGATAGAAAATTTAGCTTCTTTTTTGGCAATACTAACGTACATTGGCACGTCAAGCGCATCTATTTCCCATGCATAAAATCTTGTAATGTCTTTGGGAAGAACATTTTTTGCTGCATTTTCCGCAGCTGATTCTATATCACGGAGATGTTTTTGTACACTTATCCTATGATGAGTACAAAATCTCTTTAATGAAAGTATTAGTTGCTCTTTTATCCCATCTTGATAATGAGATATGTTTTTTTCTTCAGAATAGTTTTGTGGTGTTTTGTTTTGTGGCGTTTTTTCTTCTGGATTTTTTCCAATCCTCAAGAATAAAAAAATTTTTTTCATATCTTCTTTGTTTTGTTTTTTTTGTTGGTATATACCCATTTCGTATCTAATTGCAAGTATTTCTTTTTTTATATTGACTTTTGTATAATATATTTTTTTGATTTATCTTCTTTGTGTTTGATAAATAGATTTTTTTTTGTATATAGAACATACGCTACTATTTATTTTATTGTGTTGGTTATATGTTCAAAGACATAGAACAAAAACTTAATAATCGAATAATTGATTTCATTATTTGAGGATCATATCTCAATGACTATTGGACACATATTTTTGCAAAATTAAAAAAAATCTGACGAGAGGCGCATGATCACCTCTTCGATCAGTTAGAAAGATTGAAAGAATGGTATAGAGATTAACGAACAACTAACAGTGAGCAACTAACAATTATTGAATATAATATACAGAAAAATCCTTCGTTGTTAGTTATTAGTTGTAAGTTGTTAGTTCATTTTATCTATTTTTCTCTGCTTCAATAATTACTTTGTTCATCACTTTGATACATTCAAGTGGGTATTTTCCCACTGCTGTTTCTCATGACAACATCACATAATCTGCGCCTTCACGCACGGCGTAAAAAATATCGCTTACTTCTGCTCTCGTAGGCACTGGATTGGAAATCATAGACTCCAACATCTGTGTCGCGACGATAACGGGAGTATTTTTTATTTTGCAGGTTTTTACAATATTCATCTGATGGATAGGAATCATTTCAACGGGCAATTCAGTTCCTAAGTCTCCCCTAGCCACCATAATCATATCACTTGCATCGATAATACTTGAAACATTATCAACTCCTTCTTGATTTTCTATCTTGGCGATGATTTTGATTTGTGCTCCACCGTTTGCTTTCAAAAAATTTCTGAGTTCGATAACATCGTCAGCTTTTCTTGTAAAACTCAATGCGATATAATCAAATTTTTGTTGGATAGCAAACAAAACATTTTCTTTGTCTCTTTCCGTGAGCCCGGGAAGTTTGATACGGACACCTGGTAAATTAAGATGTCTTCTTGATCCGACCACAAAATTATTCAATGAGGTAACAACAATATATTCTGATTTTTTTTCTAGGACTTCCACTTCGAGCAATCCTGCATCGATCTTCACGATTCCGCCGATTTTCACGTCATCCACCAAAGATGGATAATCACAAAATAATCATTTCGGATCGCCATGATCTTCTCTGATATATATGTTGAATATTTCTCAAATACTGTAGGTAATAGGATTTTCTAGTACTCCTGTTCTGATTTCAGGACCTTCGGTATCGAGCAACAATTGAAATTTTCCTCAGACTTTTTCTTCTACAGTATGCGCAACCATCACGTCTCTTTTTGTCGTTTCTTGGGTATAATGCGGAAAATTGAACCTCAGTACTCTGATACCATTTTCGTAGCATCTGATCAACTGTGCTTCACTATTGTTTGATGGTCCCATACTCATTATAATACCGGTCATGAACTTTTTCAAAAGATTAAAAGATTAATTGATTACAAATTACGAATTTTTATTTATCATTTATAATCTATAATTTATCATTTAGTTTATCAAGTACATCTTTTGTTCGTTGAGCAATTCTTCGGTAAGGTTAATTTTGTTGTGATCATTGGCGTACATAGTATAGAGGACTTCACCTTTTTTGACCGTATCACCAAGTTTCTTGTGCAAATACAACCCTGCTTGCAAATCTAACGGAGAACCTAAGGTTCTCGCAGCTATATTTACGACTTTCATGTTTATTTCTTTTACTTTTCATGATTTTTCCGCTACTATATTTTTTTGGATTTTGGCTAATGGTAATGTTTCAGATTTTACTTTTGGATCACCACGTTGCGCAGAGATAATCTTTTGCATCATAGCTCGAGCCTTACCGCTTACGAGTTGACCGTATGCGAGTTTTTCTGCTTCTTTTCCTTTTGCCATACCGACAAGTTCGATAATCTTGGAAGCTAAATATACTGCTTTTTTTTCTAGATCTACTGGTCTTGTTGAATGTTGTTGCAAAACTCTCAAGACTTCTCTCACTTGCAACACTGCACCAATTCCTGCACCGATAGGTTGCAATGCTGGCGTAATTTCTACATGGACTTTCATCCCGAGTTTTTTACCAACGTATTCATATTTTTGTTTTAATCGTTTAGCAGTTTTCATATCAGGGACTTTTGCACTTGGTCCCACAGGTATATCGATCAATGAATGGTTGATTCCCATTGCATATTTTTTGGCCATGATACTTACGATAGTTCTTGGATAAGATTGCATAGAAAGTGGATATGCGACTTTGATAAGTTTTTCATCAGCTGGCGCCAAATCCAATCCTCCCCCTCGAACGAGACAGGTATTATTTTTTTTGACTAAGGCTTCTATTTCTGGTTTGCTAAATGAAATATCCATTAATACACTTACACATTCTCCTGTAGCAGCTGGTGTGGTAATTGCTTTGGAAAATGTCTTTGGCATCTTGATGCCAAGAGAAGCAAGCAAAGGAATCATAATCATGGTTGTTTCGTTTCCTGGAACTCCACCCATACAATGTTTGTCTGCTACGACACCTTTCCAGTGAAGCATTTCTCCTGCTTCCGCCATAGCTTTTGCCATTCGATACATTTCTTGATCCGTTGAGTCACGAAAAAATCCAAGTGCTGAAAAATACGTAATCAAGGTGTCCGTGAAACGATTGGTAGAAATATCTTTCATAATCAGTTCAATTTCTTTTTGGGTGAATTTGGTTGTTCTATCTCCCTTCATCACTCTCTTGAGCGCTTCTAATGCTGCTGATGTTGTCTGGGTAAACGCGACCTGTACTGGTTCTCCGTTTTTTACTCCATATTTTTTTGCAACATCTCTAGGAATACCTACTTCGTGAGCATTTACATATCTATGAGTGAGATTTGCATCCAAGACATATTCTTTTCCTTTGTAGGTGAGAGAAACTTTATCCATATCGGTGATTCCATATTCCAATGCTAGTCCTTCATTGATTCGGATCGTGAGTTCATCTCCATTTTGGAAATCCACTACTTTGGTAACTGCATGAAATACATTTTTTTGTTTTTTCATATACACTTAGTAAAAGATTAAAAGATTATTTTCACTCGTTCACGTCATTCCCGCCCCGCCTTGCGGGATAAACTCCAGCGGGAATCCAGTTGGCTATATGGCAAGGTGGATTCCCGATCTATCCGCTAAAGCGGATTAAACGTCGGGAATGACGTGATGAAGTATTTTAATTGCTTTCTCTTCTCTCTGCCCCGCTAAAGACGGGGTAAACATGTCTTAGTTATTTTAGTTTGATTCAGTCCTTTCAGAATGTCTTATTTCTTTATTTTCTTTTTTTTCAAAGAATTCAATAGCCTGAGCCAATTCTTCGTGATCTTTTGCATATTCATGGATATCTATCCCTTGTTTGTGAGCCTCGCATGCTTGTACCAACGCTGTAGCACCTTTTTGGGTACCACCCGGGTGCGCATGACAACCAGCTCCCATAGTCGTGATAAAATCTACGTTCCCCATCACATCGATAAACGGCTTGAGTAAAGTAGGATTGAGTCCTCCTGAGATAATAGGAGCA
>CAZKEK010000017.1:10648-12680 GCA_964551805.1 uncultured Candidatus Peribacteria bacterium | reverse complement strand
ATCTCCTAAACAGTATCTTAAAAAACACTGTGCGGATTTGAACTAGAATCTACATAAATATCTATTGACATTTAATTATAAATACATATAAATATATAAGAAAATTAACAAAAACAAAAAAAATAAAATTATGAAAAAATTATTAGTAGTAATTATCGTTATAGTTGTGGTTCTAGTGAATAATGTATTTGCACAACAATGGCAACTTAATAATCAATGGAACGTACCAACAGCAACTAATTACAATTCAATTCTAGATTCCAAACCAAATCCTGGAGACGGCATCTACACGATTGAAAAAAACGTTGTTCTGGTTCCATACGTTCAAAATGGCGACACGCTGTATGGAACTATGGATTCATGTACGTTTCTGAAAAAATTTACCTTTCAGGGAACGCTGGTTTGGAACGTAAGCTTCCCCACAGTAATGACGTTTGACGGAACTGTTGGAGAACCTGGCAAGATAAAAATTCTTGCAGACGGGATCTTATTATTGTGCAACTGGGGTATCGCTAAGTACAACTTCGACGGAACACAGTTGTTCAGTACGGTGTATCCAGAAAGTTCGTTCGATCAATCTGGGTTCTTCGGTGGTAGCAATGGTCCTGATTTCTTCTGGAATGATATATTGGAGAACAATGGAGCTACGATTACTTTAGGCCACATCAGTCAATGTGACACGATATGTCACACGGGTGAGTATACCCTACGTTGGGTAAATCAATCTGGTACGATTGTGGATTCAATGAGTATCGACAGAAGCACAGAAATGTGTTTTGTACAACAAAATGGTTTCATGTACTTTGCTTATTTGCAAGGTGGTGCGATTATGGTTGAAAAAGTTGACCTTGAAACAAAAGCAGTTAGTTTGGTTTCAAATTGTCTTTATGAACCGTTTGGTTTGTGGGACATAAACAAGCTAATCAGTCTGCATAAAACCACCAACGGTTTTCGTTTGGTTACCTCGAACGTAAAAGACTGGGATGTGGAGTACAATACTACTCATACGCCAACAAATTATTTTGTTGAAATAGATGCCATCGCAAACACGATGATGGCTGACATCTATGTGCAAAATAATACGAAGTTGAAAGTGTGTATGGATGAATTGACTTCTGCTCTTCAAATTGGTGATACACTCTATGTATCTACCGAAGATGCAAAGATCATTAAATGGGACAATTCCCATCAGATCACTGTGGTTGATGTATTAGGCCCACAAGAAAAGATTTACGGGACGGCAAGAATTGCTTTGTTCGGTGACAAATTACTTTATGTTACCAACGATTCGATTCTTACAACTACTGATTCTATTGTGGGGAATGTAACCTATTACACAGAGTACAAGTCTGTAGTTATACGAGTGCTTGATAGAAATATGAATGTACTTGTACAAGACACTCTAGATGACTATAGTCAGTTTGATTTGAATGTGATTGATTCAACATCATTCACTTTCAGTGGCTGGTGGTATACTCATCCTTCTTTACTTTCTAGTTGGTCATTGATCAACAATGGAACGGTAAAAATAGGTGAACAATCAGCATCAAACAAGTTTGAATTCGGCATCTATCCAAGCCCTACCGCTGATTATATTACTATTAGTGGCGTGGAAGAAGGAATTTTAATTGTAATAATGGATCTTTCGGGACGTATTGTCTTCGAGGGAGAGTACCAAAATCAAATTGATGTTCGTTCATTCGCCCCTGGAGTATATTGTTTACGGATAGAAGAAATTACAAAAAAATTTATTGTACAATAATATGTGTTGTACAAAATAATTATAAAAACTGATGGGGATTCCCATCAGCTTTTTTTTTATTATTTTTTTCACATCAGCATGAATAGTATAGAAATAATTTTAGTATGCACCCGGATGCTAACAATATCTTTTTTATAAAAAAAATACCTGATTGCTCAGGTACCTTCTATTTGTTTCATTATTAATTATTTTTATGGTAGGGTGACTCCGGTGAAAAAACCGGAGGACCACGTCCGCTGTACAGCGGACTTGCTCTACGACTGAGGTATT
>CAZKEK010000017.1:6221-10548 GCA_964551805.1 uncultured Candidatus Peribacteria bacterium | reverse complement strand
TTACTAGATATTTTTCTATTTGTTTCATTATTAATTATTTTTATGGTAGGGTGACAGGGGATCGAACCCTGGACCACTGGCTTAAAAGGCCATTGCTCTACCGACTGAGCTACCACCCCATACCATAGGGATTTTAGATAAATCCCTTAAGTTTTTTATATATTTTTGAACAAACTTTTAGTTTCAATGTAGAACCATCTTCCATCTTAACTTTTTTTTCAATCAAATTTACTTTGAAAGATCTTTTTGTAGATCTCATAGAATGAGATCTTAAGTTTCCAGATTGTGTTCATTTTCCTGTAAAGTCACATATTCTTGGCATTGGATTCTATAGTAATAGAGTAAAATTGCAATAGTAAATGATATGTTTTTTGTCTTATTTAGCTGCTGGAGCTGGTGTTGCAGGCGCTGCTTCTGGTGTAGCTGCAGTAGCTGCAGGAGTTTCTTCTACTTCTTCATTCATAGTAAGTACAGTAATAATAGCTTGTTCTGGATCATCTAGAATTTCTACTTTTGTAGAGAATTTCAAATCCTTAACGAAGATAGTATCATTTATTGTTTGAATAGCGGAGATATCAATAGTAACATCATGTGGTAAGTCTTGTGGAAATGCTTCAACTTCGATAAAATCTTTTACAAGTTGTATCTTTCCTTCACCCAATTTTTCTATTGGAGATTCACCTATCATTTTTACTGGGATTTCTGTTCTTACTTTTTCATCTTTGTTTACTGCCAAAAAATCCATATGCAAAAGAATATCACTCACAGGATCTAATTGAATGTCCTGAAACAAAACGAGTTGGTTGATTCATTCTCCAGTAAGGGTAAGTGGAGTAGAGTATCAAGCTTCCTTATATGCTTTGATAACATCGTTTCTTTTGCAAGCGATTGCAATAGGCGTAGTAAGATGTTTTCCATAAACAATACCAGGAATCAATCATTCTTTTCTAAGCTCTTTAGCTAGTTTATTTTGGCGAGATGTTACAATAAGTTCCATTTGTCTGAATAATTATAAATAATAAATGAGAGATACATGACTTATTTTTTTTTCTTTCCTTTATTTTCTTTTACTTTTCCTGCTTCTTTGTCGAGAAGATTTATATCTCTGTTTTCCGCAGTGATTTTAGATTTGAATCTAGCATCTTTTCCTACTTTTTCTCTTATGTAGTATAATTTAGCTCTTCTTACTTTGTATTCATCCAAAAGAATGATTTTATCAAAATTGTTGAAAGAAAGTGGGTAGATTTTTTCTATTTCTACTCCTGCAACCATTCCTCTAACAGTAAATGATCCATCTGCATGACTAGGTTTTTTAACCTTGATAACAAGGCATTTAAACCTCCAAATTCTGTTTGTTTCTACATCTTTTTCGTGGATTTCAATGTATATTCCTGGTTTAATATCAAGGATTTTGCTTCCATTGTTATCGTAGAAATGTTTGAGTCTTTCAAAATTCATCGTATTTTTTTAATATAAATTAAATGATTATTTGATTACGGAATTTTTAATTCGTAATGTAAAATTAGAAATGGGCTATTTAGCTTTTTTGTTCATAACCTTAGCTTTCCATTTTTTTTGTTGTTCGAGATTTTTTCTCACATCCATAATTACTACTTTTTCCACTCTAAACAAAGCTTTGTTGAGTTTTTTCTTTGCGTTAGTTTTTAATCTAGTCATAGTATTAAGCAAATATAATTAAAATATTGTACCAAGCGCTAATTTATTTGGTAACTCCTTTTTTTGCCAAAGCAGCATCAATCATTGTTTGAGTAACTCCATATTTTTTGAGTCTTGCTTGAGCTCTTTCTTTGGTTTTGTAAATCCATTTTGTCTCTCCTTGTTTGTTTTCTTTTTTGATAAGATCAACATATCGTGCGATGGCGTTTTCTAGTTTTTTACCAGATTTTTTACCAGTTCGAGACACGTTATACATCATATGCTTATATTTTGCACCACTTGTATTTCCCATTTTTAATTGAATGTAGAAGGTAAAATGTAGAATTCAGAATTAATGTGTGTTTTTATTCTGCATTCTTAGGTATGAATTCTGAATTAGTTAATATATTTTGCCATATATGCAAATGCTTTGTTTGCTTCTGCCATTTTGTGTGTTTCTTCCTTTTTCTTTACTGCATATCCTTGGTTTCCATAAGCAGCCAATACTTCTTCTGCCAATTTCTTGTACATAGGTTTACCTGATTTAGCTTTTGTAGATGCAAGAATCCATTTGAAAGCAAAGAACAATTTTTTATCTTGTTTTACTTCTACAGGAACTTGATATACAGAACCTCCCATTCTTTTTGATTTGATCATCAAGCTAGGAGAAGCGTTATCGATAGCAGTTTCCAATACTATTTCTGGATTCATATGTCCGCTAGTTTTGATTTCTTGAAGCATATCGTGATAGATTTTTTTGGCTACACTTTTTTTACCACTTTTCATAATGTAGTTGATAATCTTTTCGATTTTTGGATTAGACATATTACCGACAATTAATTTTGACATACTAAATACTAAATTGATAAAAGCGCTACGCGCGATAAAAACGATAAATTATTTTTTGATGCTTATATTTTTTCCTTGTATATATTATGCTTTAGCACCAGCCTTTGGTCTTTTTGCTCCATAGAGAGATCTAGATTGTCTTCTCTTGTCTACAGCGTTAGCATCGTATTTTCCTCTAACGATATGATATCTTACTCATGGTAAATCCTTTACTCTTCATCCTCTAACAAGCACAACACTGTGTTCTTGGAGTGTGTGAGATTCACCAGGAATATATGCGAGTATTTCTGCACCATTAGATAATCTTACTTTTGCAAATTTTCTTTGCGCTGAATTTGGTTTTTTTGGTCCCATAACAGAAACCTTGAGACAAACACCTCTTTTGAATGGAGCTGGACGTTCAACTTTTTTGTTGTTGTCGAGTTTGTTGATTCCAAATTGTAATGCAGGAGCTTTGGATTTGTACGTCTTCTGCTTTCTTCATGATTTAATTAATTGATTGATAGTAGGCATACTAAACGAAGATAAATGATAAATGATATATAGATAGAGTAGTTTGTGATTATGTTTTACAAAAATTTAAAGTAAACAAAAAATCTACGTGTACATGTATATAGGGAAAGTTGACATAAAATCAACAGAAAATCACTACAAAATATCAAAAAATAGTGATAAATAGAGAAAAACCGCAAAAAACAGCGAAAATGGAGAATAAAAAATTTCCCGACAAAAATAATTCAGAAAAATATTTTATACATAAGGAATGAGGAGAAAAATATTTTCCACCAATGAAAACAAAAAATTATTCTGAATCACCATTCACGTGACCATAGTAGATATTTCTTTTCTCTTTTCCATCTCTTTTTTGAGTTTTTTTATTCACGACATGTTTTCTTCTCCAAAAAAAATATATAAAAAAAAGAGGCAGCAAAAAAGCCACCTCTTTTAGAATATGTAAGAAATTATTTAGTTCTTCATAAACTTTTTACTAACGGATATACCATCAGTAGTTATGAAAACTATAAAATAACTTCCAGAAGCAAAGGTAGCAACATCAAGTTGCATGTCTTCGCTTAGAGTATTTGTTTCGTAAATTGATCTTCCAGTCATATCCACAATTTTGATTTCTTTAACCTTTTGGGTATTGATGCCCTTGAGGTTAAGTGTTTCATTGGCTGGATTTGGATAGATATTGATGTTGTTTATTGAAACTTCATCAACACCATTAGGATTAGAGCTTCCTACGGTATAGGTAAAAATATCTGATCCTGAACAGCCAGTAGCAGGTTGCGTATAGGTATAACTCCCTACGTGGGTGCCTATACCTGCTGCAGCAGCATTAAACCAGTAAGTAGTGCCAACCAACGACCATCCTGGACCAGAATATACACCACCAAGTGGGGTACAACTGGAAACCATAAATGGAGGTTCATCCAATGGTATTACCGAAGCAGGGTAAAATGGATGTATCTGTACGGTTGGTTGTGGATTGATAATGAAGTTTGCTGGTAAAGAGGTGTTTGAACATCCATAACTGTCAGTATATGTATACGTAATAGTATATGTATTTACTGGTGTTTGACCAGGATATATCATATTACCACTTGTTATACAACCTCCTAAATAATGACCGCCTGCTGGTGATCCACCACTAAGCGTTACACTATATTCATCCTGACATATAGATGCCGGAGATAAAGCTAACGTAACATTTGGTGTATTGTGTACATTGACCGCTACATTTCCTGTTGCGGTACAACCGTTTGCATTGGTTGCTGTCACTACATAGGTAGTTGTAGCATTAGGACTTACTGTTAAGGTT
>CAZKEK010000017.1:0-6211 GCA_964551805.1 uncultured Candidatus Peribacteria bacterium | reverse complement strand
CACTCCAAACAAATGACGTACCTGTGCCAGAGGCACTAAGTATTGTACTGTTACCAGCACAAATATCACTTGGATTGGCAGTAGTAGTAAGCGATGGCGCTTGATTTACCGTAACACTTAATGTCGATGGTTGTCCATTTACATTTCCACAAGGGTAAGTATTCTGTCCGAAAACAGATATTGTGCCACTGGAGGATCCATTGAAAGCTACAGTTATTTGCGTTGTTCCTTGTCCACTAATAATTGTTGCAAAATTTGGAACAGACCATGAATAGTTATTTGCATTTGCTATGTTTGTAATGGAATATGTTGCTACTCCATTTTGACAAACTGATATTGGTCCAGTTATTGTAGCTGCATTTGCAGGCAATGGATTCATAGTAATTATTGCACTGCCTGTCATCATAGTTGTACATGAGGAAAGATTATCAGTAGCAATAACTGTATAGGTACCAGCAAAAGCTTGATTGGTCCATGCAAGAGCAGCTCCTGTCCCTGCTATAGCAACTCCTTGCGGAATGCCATTAAGCATAAGTTGGTAACTAACTCCTATTTGACTACTTGTAAGCATTATAGTAACGCCAATTCCACCTTGGCAGAAAGTTGTGCTTGAACTCGAAACAGCAAATTGCTGGGGTAAAGCATGAACTTCTACCATAGTATCGTGGCTGTTACTACAACCAGTAGTATTGTTGGTTACTATAGCTTTATACATACCCGTAGCGTTAGCTACATATTGGTTTATATTAGCTCCATTTATAATAGAACCATTTTTATACCATTGGTATGTATGATTTGATCCAGCATTTGCCGTCAATGTCACCGTTCCACTTCCGCAGAAATCAACGGGGCCATTAGCAGTTATAGTAACTGATGGAATAGGATTAACCTGGATAGTTACACTATTTGACATTTGGATTGTACATCCAGTTGACATGTTAGTAGCAAGAATCCAATATGTTCCTCCCATAAGTTGATTACCAAAGTTCAAAGCACTTCCTGTGCCAGCAAGAGGCATACCAAAGTTACTACCATTTATTACTAATTGGTAATGTACTCCAATTTCTGAGCCACTAAGACCGATAGGAAGACCAGCTACTCCAGCACAATAAGAACCGCCTCCCGTTACGCTATAAAGCGTAGGACTTGGGTTTATTCGTATTTGTACTCCCGTTTGGGAGTAACCAGTTAATGATAAACAAATTGTTATCATTACCAGGATTTTTGTTATTGTGTTTTTCATTGTACTATTTTTTTAATGTTTGTTTAGGGGAGGCTTGGTAATATACCACATCCTCCGTTTACTAAACGGCGATACCAAATACCCGAAGTAAGTGAAGGTGGTTGAAATGATGCATTGGTTTCCCCAGAAACATCTGTCCATGGATTTGTTAGTCCACCATCAATACTTTCTTGCCATTGGTAGGTATATGTTCCTGTACCACCGACTGGAGCAACAAGGTTACTTAACTGCATAGGAGCAGTGCCATAACATATGTTTTGATTGACTCCAATTGTTCCCGGAGTAAATACCGGATAAACAGTTATTGTTATTGTATTGGTAAATAATGTTCCACATGCGTTTACATCTTTACGACGGAATTGTGTCGTAGTAGTAAGTGCTGCTGGATCATACGTAATCAATGTTGCGCTAGCAATATCTGTCCAAGTTACTCCATTGTTGGTACTTTGTTGCCATTGAGAGGTAGTACCAGCGGCACCACCAGTAGCAGCTATACCAGCAAATAAGCCAAAATCAACACCATTACAGATGGTAGTTCCACCAACTGCACTAATGCTTCCTTGAGCAAAAATACTGAAAACAACAAGATTGGTAGGTGTAGAATACGTAACTCCACAAGTATTGATATAACGTAAACGATACCACATCGTTTGTGTTATGTTGCCAACCACTAAGGTAAGTGTTGTTTGTCCAGCGATATCTGTCCAAGTTATACCATCAACTGATTTTTCCCATTGAAGGGTTGTGCCAGGGGCACCACCAGTTGGGGCAGTACTTGTTAAAATGCCACCATCAGCGCCATTACAAATTCCTGTGTTTCCACCGGTCACTGTACCAGCAACAAAAGGATTGTACACAATAATCGGAGTAACGTTACCATAAATGGTTCCACAACTAGGATTGATGAATGCAATTCTAAAATACGTAGTAGTTGCTAATGTACCTATAGTATAGGTAAGTGCAGTAGCGGTAGGAATATCTGACCAAGTAGTTCCATCAGCAGATTGTTGCCATTGATACGTAGTACCAGGAGCTCCACCAGTTGGTAGAGTACTTGTTAATGTTCCTCCATTTCCACCATTACAAATAGGAGTAGTTCCACCGGTTGTTGTACCAGCAATGAATTGTCCATATACAGTAATAGTGATAATGTTTGTTGTTACTGTACCACAGTTGTCGGTAACTTTTCTACGAAACTCTGTAGTTGTTGTTACTGTACCAGGCGTATAATCAGGGTTTGTCGCGAGTGGAATATTTGTCCAAACGAATCCACCATCAATGGATTTTTCCCATTGGTATGAATAGTTCCCTTGGCCTCCTGTAGGAAGTGTTCCTGTAATGATGCCAGGAGATCCGTTATAACATAGCGGCGTAGCACCTGGTCCTACAGAAATAGCACCAGCAACAAGCTGATTGTATACGGTGATATGTACACCAGTTTGAGCATTAATTGTTTGTGTTGCTATCCCCATTGTGGTGAATAATGCAACGAAAATTATAAATTTTTTCATTTTTTCTTAATTTGATTTTTTTTACTTTACGATTTTTTTAACTTTTTTTTAAAGGGAATTCTTAGGGAATGTAAGTACGAGTAACACATCCAGCATAATTGATTTCTACACCGTAAAATTGTTCAGTACTAGCAGTATAAATATTGGTATTTTCGCCAACAATATCTGCCCAAGTTCCAGGGTTGCCATTAAAACTTGATTTCCATTGATACGTAGCTCCTGGGATATTAGTTGCCGTGAGGAGAATCGTTTCACCAAAACATAGGTTTAATGGTCCCGCAGGACTAACACTAACAGTAGGTGGTGTGGTTGTTGTGATTGTTACGCTTGCTTGATAGTTGATTCCAGATCTTCTGATCCAGATTTGATACTTATACACAATCCCACTTGTTACTGGAGGAATTGTGAAAGTGTTTGTTGTAGCAGCAGTTTGCAATAAAACACCTTGAAATGTGTTATTAATATATTGCACCCAAGCTATGCTATCTCCAGCAATGAATCCACCAGTTATGCCAGCAGTCAAGACCGAAGTCGAGCCAGCACATAAGGGGAATGCGGAGTTGTTACTCCCATTAATTGTCGCTGTTTGCCCAAAGGAAAATAGCGTAGTGATTAGGAAAAGTCCTAATAATACCATGTACTTTTTCATTGTAATTTGTTTTATGATTATTTTTTTTATTAAAGAATTTTTTTGGTTGTTTGTGCGCAACCAGGCAAGATTCAAATACGCCTAAACGCTGATTGATAAGCAAGATATTATTATCCTGATAAAAAATAAACGTCTCCATAAAAAATTTTTCTGTGATTTTTTAGAAGTAATTTATTGTTTATTTTGAATATGTTTTTTCTTTGTTCATCAACCAAAAAATAAGAGTTCATTATTCTCCTTTCTTTTTTTTGGGTTAATATTTTTGTTAAAGAGCCGTCCAAACTATCTGTTTAGACCATTACTGCCAACGTATGAGTTGATCAGTGTGATGTTTATAAACATTTTAGTATAATTGTCAAGTAGAAATAAAAGAAAATAGCAATAAACGTGGGTAGGTGATATGTGGTGTATATACTAGGTTATGTCTATATTTTTTGGCGTATTCGACGTCGTGAAAAAAAAGAAATATCGGGAATGTGTATCTAGTGCGTTTTTTGAACATAAAAAACGTGAAGAAAATCAGAAAAAAAATGAATATATTACTATAAAAAAATGAGCACCGAAGCACCCACTTTTTGTCTTATTTTCCTTAATCCTTAATCCTTAATCCTTAATTGTTAGTTATTAGTTGTTAGTTATTAGTTATCTAAAAATCCTCATTCATAACTTCTTTTCATCATAAGCATAACATATCATCTGATTTCTGTCATGTTTGGATCGCTAATCTGCGTCATAATTCCCGCAAGTTTTAGTGCCTTGAGATGCGCAAGATAATACGGTGTTCCAGTATTATACATTGTTCCCCAAATCAATCTAGAAAGAATAGTTCAGAATTGTGCTCTTGTTATTTCATCATTAGGATTGAAATTGGTCATACCTACTCCCATTAGGCCAAGTTGGCAAGAAAGTTTGATGTATGTTTTCATTTCTGTTGTTTCGTTTCCTATATCAGCAAAAGAACATTTTGTTCAAGTATTGAGAGTAAGTCCACCAAGTCTTATAGCAAAATTACTTATCATTTTTGCCATGTGAGATCTAATAAGTGTATCTTCCATATTTGCTTTTTGGATAGTATTCATAGTAGTAATTCCGTTTGTATATGCTCGAAGATATGCGTTGTTGAGCTCAGTAGAATACGGAGATCCTACAATGCTTCATGAAAGAACTATTCAGGTTGTTGTTCACGAACCAATACTACAAGCAAGTCCAAGATTTCCTCCTTGGCAAGTTGTTCCAGGTTTTTTTTGGTATGATCAGTTTGTACACATAAGATCGCTAACGGTACAGGTAGGAGTATATGATCCACCACCACCTCAACCTCCTCAACCACCACCTCAAGCATATACACAAGCTGTTCCATTTCGGGTGTATGAACTACTACATGAAGGTGTTGTTGTTTCTGTTCCCGTTAATGAAACTCCTCATGCAAGACAAATAAAATTTTGAGTATATTGGATTGTTCAATTTGTTATTCCAGAACTAATACTTGCGACAACACTAGATCCATACCAGAGTGTAGGAATAGTGTAGGTGTGTCCAGTACTAATTGTTTGTGTGGTAGCAGCACACAGAGAATGACATTGGTACATGTAGTTTACATCAGTTCATTGGTCACAAGAACATCCTGTAGGATTATCACATCGTTGTTTATCCTTACAGCTAAATATACCTCGTGTTACTAATGCGCCTGTACAGTATCATTCTGTTGGTTCAATAAGTAGTCCTGTAGAATGGATAAATGCTCATATAGATTTATTTCGTGTACCGTCAGCATTACAGGTCATTGTCTGCATATTTCCAGTTATACCAACTGTAGTGGGACGACCTAGTGATGCTATCCAGCTATAGGGCATAAAATTATATTTATATCCTGTAGTTTGTTCTCCAGAAAAAAAGGGAACTGAATTAAACATACAAGGTGAGGAAGGAGGAATAGATGATGAACAAATATTTCATAATACTATCGGTGTTCAGTAACAATCACATCCATCAGTGTTGTTGCATTGTTGTCCACCAGTACAAATGAAGATACCTCGTCCAGTTGGATCAGGACAGCTCTCTGCAGCAAATGCAGATTGTTTCATTCCACTTACTACAAGTACAGCTAGTACTAAGGCGAAAGTAGATCACATTACCTTTTTAAAAAATTTTTTCATAAGAAATAATCTATAGTATAAAAGAAAGTTTTCTTCAATATATATTTAATCTTATAACAATTTACCAAAGAATGTCAAGTCTATTTTAGGAAAAGTTATATATGGTATTGTTTCCGGGAGCGAAGAAGTTTTTATAAAAAATAAAAGGCGGATTTCTCCGCCCTCTACTATATATTACTATAATTGTTAGTTGTTAATTGTTCACTATTAGTTGTTTCTATTGTTTATACACATCCAATACTTTGGTAAAGTCACTTGCTCCTGGAGGTAAAGCACTCCATAAACTTGGACTGTATTCTATAAGAAGCGCAGCACCATTGAAGATTTCATTTCTTCTTTCTGTTTTGATTGCTGAGTCAGAAGTTCCTCCTACCATAAACCAATGATTGAGCTGAGATCTTCTAGATTGAACAAGCGCATCAATATTGTCTCCAATCATGATTCCTTGTACTTTCAATCCTCCATACGGACACCAAGATTTGTTGGTATCGTTGTTGGTAAGGTCAGATCAAGCCAAAAAGGATACGTGATTAGTAATGAATCTAGCTTTAAGCGCTTGTGTCTTTATACATGCATCTTTGTATGGCATCACGGTTATGTCTTCTTTATTCAACAGGAAACTAGCATTAATAGTTTCTATCGACCCATTGAT
>CAZKEK010000016.1:0-12708 GCA_964551805.1 uncultured Candidatus Peribacteria bacterium | reverse complement strand
ACAACACAAACTCCCCAAAGTTTCCAATGATAGAAAAAATATTGATGAAATTCTTGAAATGATACCATAAACAAAAACATAGATAAACAAAAGGAGGGAATATGCTAAATATCAAGATTGTCCCTCAAAAAAGGGAGTTTGGCTGTGCAAAAGCAGTCATAAAAACGGTCATAAAAACCAAACATGACCTAGATATCAAAATAAAAGATCCGCTGTTGTATATCAAAAGTCTTGGATCTTTAAGCTTTTTGCCTATGGCAAATACGGCGCTCAGAGAACACAAAATTTCTGGTCGTTTCGTCAAAAAAACCAATGTAAAATTTGAAGAAATACAACAATGGTTATCAGCAGAAAAGCTGATTGTTGTCCTCTTTATATCAAACGAAAATTATCCCCACTATGTTACTCTTGCGGGTGTTGAGGGCGAAGAAATTATTGTCGCCAATACGCATGGTGCAATTTTTGAACGATTTAGTATAACCGAATTTATTGAGCGCTTCTACTTAAATCCGCGATACGTAAATAATATCGAGTGGATGCGAGGAGAAAAACATCCTCACATGGATAGAATAGTTCGCTGGGGAATTAAATTAGGCAAAACATTAGGTTTTGTAAAATCAGGTACAGTATATATGTACTTAGAATAAGGAGCATCTTAGTTTGTGAGGTGCTTTTTTTTGTAGTATTGATAATCTTATACAAATACATATATTCAACAAAATCATTCAATCATTTAATCTTTTACTAGTATATATTATGCACATTATTGAAAATATCGATCCAAAAGTCTACGCAGCGATGCTCGCAGAACAAAAAAGACAGTCAGAGGGGATGGAACTTATCGCAAGTGAAAATTACCAATCGCCAGCAGTGCTTGAAGCACAATCTTCGGTATTTGCCAACAAATATGCTGAATGATTTCCTGGACGCAGATACTACGGATGACAGGAAAATACAGACATCATCGAACAACTCGCTATCGATAGAGCCAAAGAAATATTTCATGCAGACCATGCAAACGTCCAAGCATTATCAGGCGCAGCAGCCAACTTATGTGTCTATTCTGCACTTATGAATCCTGGAGATACAATTCTTGGAATGGATCTCACGCACGGAGGACATTTGACGCACGGAGCACCGGTCACGTTTTTTTCCAAAGTGTTCAACTTTATGAGATACAAAACAAAAGCTGATGGAACCGTTGATTTCGACGAAGTGCGCAAACTCGCATGGGAATATAAACCAAAAATTATCCTTGCAGGATTCTCCGCATATCCGAGAGAATTGGAGTACGAAAGGTTTGTAGAAATTGCAAATGAAGTCTGAGCTATTGCGTTCGCTGATGTATCACATATTGGATGATTTATCGCGGCTTGATTGCTCAAAAATCCACTCGATTATGGATTTCACGTGATGATGACGACTACGCACAAATCACTCAGATGACCGAGAGGAGCATTGATTCTCAGCAAAGGAATTGTTTCCAATCCACTCAAAAAACCTGAAGATACGATAGAAAATATTCCGACAAGAATCGATAGAGCAGTCTTCCCTGGTATGCAATGATGACCACATATAAACACTATCGCCGCTATCGCTGTCGCTTTACATGAAGCACAGACGCCAGCATTCAAAGCGTATGCTGAGCAAGCATTAAAAAACGCACAGACGTTAGCAAGTGAATTAACGGCTCGTGGATACAAACTTGTTACCGGCGGAACAGACAATCATATGGTAATTGTTGATTTTAGCGGAACAGATATGGACTGATCAGTGGCAGAAAAAACATTAGATAATATCTGAATTTCTACCTCCAAATCGACTATCCCCGACGATCCCAATCCACCATTTCGTCCATCTGGATTGAGAATCGGTTTACCAGCCATGACGACCAGAGGAATCAAAGAAGATGAAGTAAAACACATCGTAGAGTTCATAGATCACGCATTCAAAAACAAAGATAACGAAGAAATCCTCGCTGATCTGAGAAATAAAATCAGAGAAATGAGTTTGTCTTTTCCTGTCCCTGGATTATAAAAATTAGAAAAAATCAAACCTCCTCGCCATCACGTCATTCCTCCTTCACGTCATCACGTCATTCTTATTTCCTGTCATCACGTCATTTCTCCTTCACGTCATCACGTCATTCTTATTTCCTGTCATCACGTCATTCCCGCGAAAGCGGGAATCCATCTCGCTATATAACAAACTGGATTCCAGATCAATCCGCTAAAGCGGATTAAACGTCGGGAATGATGTGAAAGCGTATAAAATTAAAAAAAATTAAAAAAAATATTCATTTATTTTCTATAGAAACATGAGAATTGACAAATATCTTGCTAGTCTTGGACTAGTATCAAGAAGAGATGCAAAAAAAATATTCAAAGAAAATATCATTACGGTAAACGATGAAGAGGTTTTTGACAATGGACATATCCTTCATGAATGAGACATTATTGGCTATGGCGATGAAACGATTGTCTACAAATCGATAGTGGTGATATTGCTCCACAAACCAGCAGGATACGTGTGTAGCGACATTCCCGAGGGAAGACACAAGAGCTATCGTGATCTGCTCGATGATTGTATATACAAAGAAACATTGCATGTCGCAGGCAGATTAGATGCAGATACTACAGGACTTGTACTGGTTACCAATGATGGTACCCTCAATCATCAGATTATTTCCCCCAAGAAAAAAATGACCAAAATATATGAAGTAACATCAGAAAAACCTCTTACGGACACGGACTGCAGACAGCTCCAAAACGGCGTAATGCTTGATGATGGATACACAACTTTACCAGCTCAGCTCCAAAAAATTTCTGATACCAATATACGCTTATCACTCCACGAAGGAAAATATCATCAAGTCAAAAGAATGCGGGAAGCCGTAAACAATAAAGTGACCAAGCTCCATAGAACGCAGATAGGAAGATGTGTTTTGTGAGATATTCCTGAAGGAAAATGGAAAGAAATCCAAGAATCTGATCTGTTTTAAAAATAGGTCTTGCTATGTTGTAAAAAATATGTATAAGAAAAATCTCTGCAGAGAAAAAGTTCTTTTACATGCTGAGAAGTAAATTTTTGTTTTCCAAGTTATAATTATGCAAGGCACGCCGTCGACTTCAGATGTTTCAGGTGGAATAGGCTCCCATCTGGAATTTTCCGACCGAGCTTGGCAAACAGAAGTGATGGGTCAACGTTTAATCGGACCCGATGTATATTATTAGCGAGATTTTCGCACTTGGCTAGTCTACTAGCCAAACATTAAAGGAGTAAGGTTCATCTTAACTGGGTTTCCCAGAGCTCTCAACCTTCTCCTTTTTCTTATATTTAAAAAAGACTTGACATTACATACAAAATAAATATAAGATATGTATACAAAAAAACAAAAAAATATGCTGTGAAATTTAGGAAACAGGGAAGGTCCCATAATTTTCTTCTCAAGTTATACTTTTGTATACGACTCTTTAGAAGATTGAGTTATTGTCTATACGGGAATAAGAGATAACAGGACATAAAAATCTTCGCCGTTACATGGAATAGCTGTCTATGAAGAAAGGATCTTTTGATGATAGCCATAGCTATATGCTATGAAGTTGTAAGTCAAGAGGAAGCAGAGCCTCCACGTCGAGAAGACAAATGCCATTAAAGGTTAAAATAAAAACCGGCGCCGATATCCCAATGAGGGAAGGCAGCAAAAAAAGAAAATCAAATGCAAAGAGCACCACCACAACAAAAAATGTTGTAAAAACGTAAAAAAATTAGTGCTAGTCCAAGTAGGGACAGCACAAAAAAAATCTCATTGACGACAGAGTATGTTAAATAAAGCATAGCTCAAACGCTTTAAGAGAAAAACAGAATAAATTTTTAAAGAAGAGTGCTGAAACCCAGCACTCTTTCTCGTTTTTTTAAAAAACTTGATAGCTGATACGGAATAGCTATAGTCTAGAATAAGACAAATACCAACATTTAAAATTTATCATTTATCATTTAAAATTAGTTTTTTCTATGGATATCGTTCTTATCATCCTCTGAACTATTCTTTGTATAGTCGCGGTTATCTGATCTATCTTGCCGGTCTTGCCATGACCATTGTTATGATATATAGCACTTATTTTGCTTCAGCTTACGTCTGCACATCCTTTTGGCTGGACATTTTTCATCGTGCGAGCGGTGATTATGGGAATACTTACCGTTCTAGATTATGTCATTCCATCACGAGGAACCAAAAAATTTTGAGGAACGAAGCGAGGAGTCCGTGGAAGTAATATTTGACTTATTATAGCAGTAATAGTTCTCCCGATTTTCTGAATTGTAATTTGACCATTCGGATTGCTTTGATTGATTGGATGACCATTTTTGTGAGCCTATCTCGGAGAAAAATACGCAGGGAAAAAGCACGAACATGCACTGAGATCTGCACGATGATCGTTTGTTGGATTTCTTGCAGGTAGTTTTTTGAAAATTATAGTTAGTTGTGTTATGGCTGGATATTTTTTGGTAAATATGTATACCTCCTTTATCAAATAAAACAAAAAAATATAAACTATCTCGTTTTTTTGTTTGATAAAAAAAATATTCATGAAAACCTTAGATGCACAATATCCACAACATCATCAAAAAACTATTCATCCATTCATGGACAAAGTACGTATATATACTGCTGCAACATTGATGCTTTTTCTTTTTGTAGAAGCAAAAAACGATGAAAAATCTCTCTTGATGTCATCACCAGATATATGATTACTTAAAGAAAAAAGCATAAAAGAATCGCTCGAAATAAATGAAGAACGTTTGTTTAGAAGTGCGGTAGCACAAGCAGTTCGTCCAATAAATGATCTAAAAGATATTCCTGTGGGAGGAATACCGCTCAAATATCCCGCATCATATGAATGAAATCTCCCCAAATCAATAGATTTTTTTCCAAAAAGCATAAAAGCAAAAACACTTCCTCATACCATTATAAGGATTTGAGAAAAAATGTTTATTATCACTCCAGATCTGTGATTTGTAGTAGATGCTATGTATTTAGACAAAGAGAATTTTTATGTGCATGTAGCATTAGGTCGGATAGGAAAAGAAATAACAAAATCAAAAGAAGACAAAAAAAAGTGATTGCCAGAATATCTAGCCAAATTATATTTTCAATGAGAAACAGCAAGCTATACAATGTCTACAGTACATGAAGTTGCTCCATGATATCAAGCTCAAGCACTTAAAATATTGGAACACCTAAACCAGTAAAATAAAAAATAAAAAAATTTTAATTTAAAAAGTATCGTGATATGAAAACAAAAATACTCATCGGAATCATTTTGACGTTTGGACTCTCTTTTCTTGGTTCTCAATCAGAAGCCTATCTTTTTGGAATGAAATCTCGAGATAATAGTATCGCAAATATTCAGCAAATAGAAAAAGAATATAACTTAGATATCCCTATGGTATCATTTATTTTCGATCCGCGATGAGCGCATGTAGAAAAATTGCTCAATAGTTTGTCTGGACAGTTGGGTAGTGACAAAATCTATCATATCTCCATTTCACCAAATATGTTGAGCGCAGCAGAAGTTGCTGCCGGAAAGTTTGATACCCAGTACAAACAATTTTTTCAAGATGTTAAAAAAAATAATCTCAGAGTAGTATTTCGTACGATGCACGAGATGAATGGTGGACGATATCCACGAAGTTCCAATCCCAAAACATTTAAAAAAGCATGGATCCATGTCCGAGAACTTTCTAGAGCAGAAGGACTAACCAAGTCCAATATTCTTTTTGATATGTCAGTAAATGCACGAGATTTGCCTGCAAAATGAGGGAAGCCAAGCCAAACAGCGACATTTATCCAATGTCAGCAAGCAGTAAAGCTAAAATGGAATTGTCCTACGTTTGAAGATTATTATCCTGGTGATAAATACGTAGATTTACTCGGAGTGACGTTTTACAATCGAGGAAAATGAAATAGCAATCGTCGACGAGGAACGCCAGATCAAATCATCAATGCAGCGGGTCGAAAGACGCTCGATAGACTCAAAAATTTTAGCAAACCCATTATTGTAGACGAGGTGGGAACAACGGCAGTCAATTATTCCTGAGCATATAATTTCCAAAAATCGCTCGAAGTTTACGCCACAAATTCATGACTCAAAAACGCTTGGCTTCTCCAGCTCAAAAATTTTCTTCTCAGAGAAACGAGAATCGTTGGCGCAATATATTTCAATGTCGATCTGACCAACGGATTACAAAATCGAACGATAGGCGAGCTAGACTGGTCCGTAATAGATTTCGCTTCAAACAAATTTTATGACAAAATTCTTGATATATACAACGCAGGGAAACCAAACGAAACCAACGCGTTGTATTATCTTTTCAATATCAAACGTCTTACCCTCAACAACAAAACATTTTTAATTCAATCTGATTATGTGAAGCCCGTAAAGGATCTCTATGTGTTTACGACGACATACATCACAGGCCTCGCCAACCAACTCAATTTTCTCGATGAAACAAAAAAATCTGGAAGCTTAAGCAAAAAATATAAGAGATTCGGGAGTGGCGATCTCGCTGAAATAGTAGACGCTACGAGAAAGTTTTTTGAAGAATAATTATTTCTTTTTGTAAGGAAGAAAGCTTTCTCATGTAACAATATTTTTCCCTGTTTGCTGTTCGAGTATTTTTCTAGCATCTTTTGCTATTTTTCATCATTTTTTTGCAGGAATTTTATTCTCTTCTATGCCATTAGTTTCCATCGTTTCTGCTATCTGTCTTGTTGATAATTCTGCAAGGGCGGTAAAAATCAATTCTGCTTCACTCATATGATCTCTAAGATTTTGGGATTTTAGCTGTTTGAGTTGTTTATGATCTTTGACAGATAATCCCGTTCGTTCTTGATGAATAATATTTGTGAGTATAGCATATTCTTCTCCTTCTTTAACATCATGTTCTCTCCAATAATCAGTAAGTTTGTTTCTAGTTTCTTGTCCCATCATTCTTTGTTGGATTCGTTTTTCACTTCTTCCATATTTTTTTCGATTTTCTCTAGCTCTGTCGATAGATTGTGATGGATCTATAGTTTCTTGCATTCTCTCATATCCTACTTTTGCTAGTCGAAGCTTTATTGGTTCTGCTTTTTTACTTGGAACTGATTGGACTAAACGTAGAATTGTCTCCACATCTGCTACATCTGTTTTATAGTATTTCCCATCAGGTGCTATCATTTTCAGTTGGTCACAATTTGTGACCATCTCAGATCATTCGTTTTGAAGTCTACCTTTTAAAGTGCTTCGATAACTTTTTGCTTTTTTATAATCTTCTTGTTCTATCAAAATTCCGACGATATCTATCACAGAAAAATATCGCTTTTCTTTGTTTTCATCCCAGATTCTTCTAATATTCTTTTCTTCAAATACAGTAATTTTATCCATGATATGCTAATAGAGAGTAAATTTTTTTATAAGTATAAAAATATGAAGGCTATTGTCAAATTATTTTTTGACAAAACAGCAAAAAATATAAGAGATTCGGAAGTGGCGATCTCGCTGAAATAGTAGACGCTACGAGAAAGTTTTTTGAAGAATAAAAAAACTCTCTTAGTGAAACACCAAGAGAGTCCTGAATGATTTTTGTAATTTATACAACTTTTTTCTTGAAAAAAGCGAAATTTTTTATGTTCATGTTTTCTGATTTATCTATCCATGACCAATCATAATTCACTCGATTGACACAATATCTTTCACTATCATATGTAATCTGCAACATAGGACAGATTTTAGGTCCATTACTATGGATTGGTAACATTTCTGTAGGCGCCATAGCAATTATAGAGAAAGATTGTTTTCTCTGTTCAATATATGCTTTCAGTTCCTTACGATAGACTGACCAAAGCATGAATAAATTATCGCGAGATAAAGCAAATCCATTGTTTTGAGCAGTGAAATTCAATATCTCTTGTGCTGATAACTTGGTGTCTTGATCATCAATTCCTGCTATGATGATCTCAAGATCATAGAGATTTGGATAACGAAACCAGTTAGGTTCGTTTTCTAGAGGATTATGATACGAGCTTATTCGAGAATTCCAAAAGCAAGCATACTCATCGGTATTAACAAATTCCTCTTTTTCTTTTTTGAATGTTTCAAAAGGCTGATTCAAAAGATACAGCTCTTTTGCGCTTGGCGTAAACGTAAATAGTGGTTTTATCATAGTTGTTTGGTTTTGATTTTTTTTTATGTTAATGTTTTATTTATTGTAAACTTATATATATTATACATAAAGTCAATACAATTGGCTGCTGAAAAAAATATAAGAGATTCGGGAGTGGCGATCTCGCTGAAATAGTAGACGCTACGAGAAAGTTTTTTCAGTAAGATTGATTTTTATATAAGATTGATTTTTATATAAGATTGATTTTTTAAAGCATATAAATATAAAATATAAAATATAAATCTGTAAATAAAAACAATCACATATAAAAAAAGAGTTATGAAAGAAATTAAACAAGTTGCTTCAGGTTCTGGAGAAGAACCTTGGTTGACGGCTATACAAGTACCGATTGATACTGTGCCTATCAAATCTTTCCTGGAAGAATTCAAAAAAGAAATTGTGAAAATTAGAAAGGTGAATCCATTCTGTGCTAGTATAACATTTGATATGGTATTGGGGTATAAGGACTGGAAAATAAAAACAATTACTAAACAAGAACGTCTGATAGTACAATCTATTCCCAAACATCTCCGAAGAGAAAATACTATTGAAGTACCCAAAGCTACATTGATAATAAAGTTTTCCGCTAGATGGAATACAGAAGAACACATGAAAAAAATTCACGAAAATCTACCGCAAGTTGTAGAAATTGTGAGGAGGATAATGAAAGATCTTACAAAAAATTAGTTTTAAAGAGGCGTTTCGCCTCTTTTTTTTATACCAATTTTACTTCACTAAACAATTCCAACAAGACCTGATCTTCCGTCAAACCAGCCAATTTCGCCTGATAATTTAAAATCACTCTATGTCTCAATACCGGCAATGCGACTCTTTGCACGTCTTCATGGGTGACATAGGTTCTTCACTCAGCTAAAGCGACTGCCTTGCTGGCAAGCATCAATCCTATCGAACCTCTTGGTGATGTTCCGTACAAGATATACTCATGTTCTTTTCTCGTGATACTCGTCAACCTCGTGATATATTCTTTGATCTCGTCAGAGACAACGATGTCGTCGATAGTTTTTTTGATTGCAGCCAACTGACTATGAGAGATGACGCTTTTTATCTTGGTAAAATCTTCTTTTTCCATGGCATCCAAAATCTCTTTTTCTTGGGTAAGTGTGGGATAATTGACCAAAACTTTAAATAAAAATCTATCAATCTGAGCTTCGGGGAGGGGATAGGTTCCTTCTTGGTCGATAGGATTCTGCGTTGCCAATACAAAAAACGGATCAGGAAGTTTATGGGTTATTCCACCAATAGTTACTTGATGTTCTTGCATCGCTTCGAGGAGTGCTGATTGGACTTTTGGGGTTGCTCTGTTGATCTCATCAGCTAAAATAATATTCGCCATAATCGGTCACATCTTGGTAGTAAATTCTTGTGTTTTATTGTTATAAATTTCTCCACCGAGAATATCTGCGGGCAAAAGATCAGGGGTAAATTGTATTCTTTTAAAATCTAATCCAAGAAGTTGAGAAAAAATATGGATGGTTTTTGTCTTCGCTAGTCCAGGAAATCCCTCTACCAAGACATGTCCACCACAAAGAATATTGATGATGATTGCATTGATAAGATGATCCATCCCTATAATGTGCGTATGAATATGTTCTTTGAGTTGTTTGAGTTTGGGATGTTGGAATTCAAGTGTTTCGAGTCATTCCTCAAAATGTTTGGTATCTATACGTTGATGAAGGTCAGGAGAAATATGTTTTTTTCCAAAATGAAAAAGATTGTGGGTATCTTCCTTGAAAAATACGAAAAGTACGACAACAACAATAGCGATTACAAGCGTGACAAGGATAATAAGTGTTCGCATATTCCATTACTACCAAATAAATACAGCAATACTAAATATCTTGCAATGAGTATCAAGTATAAAGTATTAAGACTGTTTTTTATTGAATATATTTTCCGAAATCATCCGTTCCCCAGAATTTGCTTTTTTTGTGTTTACGGATATAATTAAGCTGTAGAAATACTATAACATCGTTTGCCTATTTATTCCTGTACATACAATAAAATGAATACCTTATGAACAGCTGCAACCACCGTCAAGGAAACCTTCCGAGATATGGTAATGAGATTGTACGAAAATCCATTTGTTTCCAAATTGATTGCTGTCATTTTAGCGATTGTTTTGAGTCTCATTTTGATGTCACTCTCCAAAATAGTGGCCGTATATCTCAAAAATAAAATCACAAGAAATTTTGTCGTCAAAGGAAACAAAGATATTGAAAATGTATCCGCGTTGATTGGAGATATTATTTTTTATGTATTAGTCGTGTTTTCTTTGTTTATTGGGTTTAGTATCGTAGGACTCCAAGTTGGGCTTATTCTCTGAGGAATTTCTATCGGAGTGGGGTTCGCATTTAGGACAACATTGACCAATATGATTTCTGGTATTATGATTTTTACGACAAAAGAATATCAGCCAGGAAGTATTATTTCTGTCAAAGTTCCTGGTGGAGAAGTTGTCGGAAAGATAGAAGAAATCGATATGAAAAACACCATCATTAGATCATTTGATTTCAAAAGAGTAGTCATCCCAAATTTCAAATTTGTAAAATCAGTGATTAGAACATATAGTTTAGAGTCAGTCTTGAAACTTGATATAGAACTCAATGTCGATATCACATTAAATATTGAAAAAGTTATTGATCTGACCTTAGAAAAAGCCAATACCTATGATTTTGTTATTTACAAAGAATATACTCAGGTATTGATCCAAAATTTTGATCAGAAAGTATGTAAACTCAAAGTCAGTTTCTGTTTCAATCCAAACGCAGGTATCCCTACCGACGTTATGAAATCAAAAATCCAAGCAGGACTTATCGAAGAATATAAAAAATTAGCAACAAAATAATAAAAAATATATAAAATAAAATTCCTCTACTTCAAAAATAGAGGTTTTTTTAGTGTTTTTTTTAGTCGCCATTATTAAATCAGCACGAATTGTAGGTCGAGCAAAGGGACCGCGCGACTGCACGGTCGCTAGTAATATGTGAAAGAAGTAAATCCATGATATTATCATAATGGCGACGAGGGGTTTTTTGCTTACTTTTTTCACCTGGAAGGAAAAAAGTAAGGCCATGCCGGCGAGGCATTAAAATTTATAAAATAATAAAAAAACACCCCCAAAACGTGGAAGTGCTTATAACATCCGTAAAATAATTACGGACCAATAATCAATAAAACAATAATCGCAAAGAGCGATACATAGAAAATAATAAACTCATACGTAATCAAACGCATAACAAGTTTTGTATCAGAAATTATTCCGCCGAAACCAATCGCTCTTTTTCCTGTCCCCAATATAGTTATTAGGATAACAGCAACAAAAGAACCAATCAAAAAGTAGATACTTATATTCATAGGCTTTGTTTTTGTTAACTACAACATATCCTAATAATTTTGTCTATATTTGCAATACATTTGCTTTTTGTTGGGTGATTGAGTATATCTTTTTCTGTAAAAAGATACAAGCACTTCGTGCGATAAAATAATAAATTGACAAAGTATGTATCACGAAGCTTTTATCATTCGCCTTAGCGAATATTTATCCATTGGTATATAGTTATGATCGCATTTTCTATTGGTTCCGTGAATATCTATCGGTACGGAGTATTCTATTTTGTCGCATTTTTGGTCGGATATCTTTTTTTTCATTATATAGGTAAAAAAAATATTTTCTGAATGAACTATCCACGTTTGCAGACGTTTCTCCAGAAGAATGTAGATGATATGATGCTTTGCATATTCTTTGGGGTATTATTGGGAGGAAGATTAGGACATGTGCTTATTTATGATTTATCGTATTATCTCCAGCACCCGGGTGAAATAGCTCAAGTACGAAGATGAGGAATGTCATTTATCGGATGAATTTTGTGAGTAACGATATCATTGCTGTTGTTAGCCTGGAAAAAACGTTTTACACGAAAAGAGTTGTTGCTTATAGGTGATCTAATCTTCGCTATTTTACCATTTGGTATTATGATAGGAAGAATAGGAAACTACCTCAATCAAGAATTATACGGAGTCGTAGTGACTGACCGATTGCCACGTCTCTGATATCCAGTATTTTCCTTGTTCAATGATCTCAATATCTTTCACGTCTATCCACAAATCGATTCATTACTCAGACTAAATACCAATTTTCTTTCTAGCTTTTTCGAATGATTGGTTTTGCTTATCATTACCTTATCGATTATCCGCAGTTGGATAAAAACAAAAATAGTTCAGCCAGGAAAAATTGTCGGAACATTTCTTGTCGGATATAGTTTCGTGAGATTTCTTCTCGAATATTTCAGAGCAGATTCACAGCTAGAATTCCATGGACGATTCAGCGTCTCTCAACGATTTTTCCTCGGTTTTTTCGCAGTGGGTGTAGGCGTATTATTGTTTAGAAAAAAGAAAAAATAAAAAATAAATATTGGGGTTGTTTTTTTTGTTTGTTAATTTGTATTTTAAATTGTATGGTAATTTGTATTTTTATTTGTATTT